>NZ_JBEZJP010000381.1:0-8166 GCF_040653175.1 Actinomadura sp. NPDC048032 | reverse complement strand
GGGTACGTGGCGGGGCGCCTGGCGGGGCGGGTGCCGATCGACACGGTGACCGTGACACTGCAGACGGGCGAGTGGGTGCGGGCCGCCGCGCTCGCCGAGGTGCGCCGGCGCCGGCGCCTCGCCGTGACCGTCGGGGGACGGCGGATCGCGCTCTTCCTGGTCGGCGGCGACGTCTACGCGCTGGACGACGTGTGCGTCCACAAGCAGCGGTCGCTGTCCAAGGGAGCCGTCCTGAACGGACGGGTGATCTGCCCCGGGCACCAGTGGGTGTTCGACCCGGAGACCGGCGAGATCGAGGGCCGGGACGAATGCCAGCCGAGCCATGCCGTGCGCGTCGACGGCGACGACGTCTACGTCGACCCGCGGCCCCGGATCCTGTCGGAGGAGCACCCCTCATGAGAGACGTCCTGGTGGCGGGGGCGGGGCAGACGGCCGCGGTCGCCGCCCGCACGCTGCGCCGCCGCGGCTTCGACGGCCGCGTCACCCTCGTCGGCGCCGAGCACGAGGCGCCCTACCAGCGCCCGCCGCTGTCGAAGGAGTACCTGGCGGGAGAGCAGGACCGCGACGAGCTGTGCCTGCTCACCCCCGAATGGTGCGAGGCCAACGACGTGGAGCTGCGGCTCGGCGTCGCTGCCGCCGCGATCCGCCCCGCCGAGCGGGCCCTGGAACTGGCGGACGGCACCGTGCTGCGGGGCGACGCCCTGCTCGTCGCGACCGGCGGGCGCCCCCGGCGGCTGCCCGGCGTCGAGGGCGAGCGCGTCCGCCACCTGCGCACCGTCGCCGACGCCGACCGGCTCCGCGGCGAGCTGCGGCCGGGCGCGCGGGTCGTGGTGGTCGGCGCCGGGTTCATCGGCTGCGAGGTCGCCTCCACCGCGCTCGACCGCGGCGCGCACGTCACGGTCGTCGAGCGGGCAGGGCGCCCGCTCGGGCACGTCGTCGGCGAGCCCATGGGCGACCTGATGGCCGCGATGCTCCGCACGAACGGCGTCGACCTGCGCACCGGCGAGAAGGTCGAGCGGTACGAGGAGACCGCGTCCGGCGCCGTCGTCACCACCAGCGGCGGGACGGCCCTGGAGGCGGACGTGGTGGTCGTCGGCGCCGGGATGGTCCCGAACGTCGAGCCCGTCACCGGCGCCGGGATCGAGACCCCCGGCGGCATCGCGGTCGACGCGTCCTGCCGCACCGGCGTGGACGGCGTCTACGCCGCGGGCGACGTGGCCTGCCAGTGGCAGCCGCTCCTCGGACGGCACGTCCGCGCCGAGCACTTCGACAACGCCAACGCGCAGGGCATGGCGGCGGCCAAGAACATCCTCGGCGGCGCGTCGGCGCACACGGCGCCGCCCTGGTTCTGGTCCGACCAGTTCGGCCACGCCGTCCAGCACGCGGGGCACGGCGAGGGCACGGACCGGCTCGTCGTCCGGGGCCGCGTCGAGGACTTCGACTTCATCGCGTTCTACCTCGCGGACGGCGTGCTGCGCGCCGCGTTCACCGTGGACCGCGGCGGCGACCTCGCGATCGCCCGGCAGCTCATCGCCCGCGGGGCCGTCCTGGACCCCGGCGCCCTGCGCGACGAGGACGCCGACCTCACCGACCTGCTCGACACACTCAGCTAGGGAGCGACCGATGGAATACCAGCGCGTGGCCCGCTCGGGGCAGGTGCCCGAGGGCGTCGTCCGCCGCTTCTTCGTGGGCGAGGCGGAGGTCGCCGTCGCCCGCTGGGACGGCGAGGTGCACGCCATGTCGAACTACTGCACCCACCTGGACTGCCTCCTGTCGTCCGGGCGGGTCACCGAGGACGGGCTGCTGTGCTCGTGCCACGGCAGCGTCTTCGACTTCGGGTCCGGCGAGCCGATCACCCCGCCCGCGACCAGGCCGATCGCGGTGTACCCGGTGAAGGAGGAGGACGGGGAGATCCTCGTGCACGTCCCCCCGGAGGACGCCGCGAACGGCGGGCCCCGACGGCGGCGGCCCGTTGGCCGAGCCTGACCCGGCGGACGGGCGCGGCACGGGGCGCGGGCCGTGGCCGGCGCTCGTCCCGCTGCTGCTCGGCACGTTCACCGGCACCGTCGCCAACACGATCGTCAACGTCCCGCTCACGCTGATCCTGCGCG
Organism: Actinomadura sp. NPDC048032; assembly: GCF_040653175.1. Lineage (NCBI taxonomy): Bacteria > Bacillati > Actinomycetota > Actinomycetes > Streptosporangiales > Thermomonosporaceae > Actinomadura > Actinomadura sp. NPDC048032. Next base: position 6,055 of record NZ_JBEZJP010000381.1, on the reverse strand, counting down.
ACCTGGACGCCTCGATCTCCTCCGGCACCCTGGTCGTCGTCGGGTTCACGCTCCCGTTCGCCGTGCTGCTGCCGCTGTCGGGGTGGCTCGGCGACCGCTGCGGCCCCCGCCGGGTGTTCCTCGCCGCGATGCTGCTGCTCGGGATCGGCTCGGCGGGCGCCGGGCTCGCCGGCGACCTGGCCTCCCTGGTCGCGATGCGCGCGGTGCAGGGCGTCGCGACCGCCGCGATGCTGCCCGCGGTCATGGCGCTGATCGCCTCGCTGTTCGGCGGCGCGCGGCGCGGCCGCGCCCTCGGGCTGTGGGCGGCTGCCAACGGCGTCGGCCAGGCCGCCGGGCCCACGCTCGGCGGCGGCCTGGCCACCTGGTTCGGCTGGCACGCCGTGTTCTGGCCGGTCGTGCCGCTGTGCGCCGCCGCCGCGGCGCTGGCCGTCCGGTTCGTCCCGGCGGGGCGGCCCCGGCGCGTCCCGCTGGACCGGCGCGGCGCGGCCCTGCTCACCCTCGCCGCCGGGCTCGGCCTCGGCGCCACCTCCTCCGCCGCGACCCTCGGCGCGACCTCGCCCCTCGTCTGGGGCGGCGTGCTCGCCGGCCTCCTCACCGCCGCCGCCTACGCCGCGACCTCGCGCGGGCGGCCCGACGCGTTCCTGCCGCCGCGGCTGCTGCTGGAGACCCGCTACCTGCGCTCCTGCCTGAGCGTCCTCGCGCAGATGTTCTGCCTGGGCGCCACGCTGCTCGCCGTCCCCGTCTACCTGACCACCCAGCGGCAGGCCGGCACCCTCTACGCGGGGGCCGTCCTGCTGAGCCTGCCGGTCGTGATGTCGGTGCTGGGACCGGTCACGGGCGTCCTCATGGAACGGCTGTCGCCGCGCGCCGTGCTGCGCGGCGGCCTGCTCGTCCTCATCGCGGGCCAGGTCCTCGTCGCCGCGGTCCTCGCCGCGTCCGGGCCGGTCCCGTGGCTGCTCGCCGCGCTCGCCCTCACCGGCGCCGGCGTCGCGTTCGTCCAGACGCCCGCCGCGACCGGCGCCACCCGCTCGGACGCCGGCCGCCGCGGCGCCGGCCTCGGCCTGTTCAACCTGCTGCGCTTCGGCGGCTCCGCCCTCGGCGCCGCGTGGGTCGGGGCCGTGCTGGACCGGGCCCCCGCCTTCGGCGTCATGTTCGCGGTCTGCGCCGCGACCGCCGCGCTCGGGCTGCTGGCGTCCTTCGCCGGCCCCGACCCCACCTGATCTGCCGGGAACCGGCGGTGCCTGATCAGCCGGGCGCGGCGGCCGGCGGGGCCATCTCCTCGTCGAGGGCGCCGGTGACCGTGGTCAGCGTGTCGATGTGGTGCGCCAGCCAGAACATGAACTGCGCGTCCGCCGACCGGATGTCCATGCGCAGCGCGCGGGACGCCCGGTCGAGCTTGTAGAGCATCGTGTTGCGGTGCAGGCCGAGGTCGCGCGCCGCCGCGTTCAGGTTCCCCGACGTCCTGATGTAGGCGAGCACGATCCGCTCCAGGTCGCCGCCGTTCGCGCGGCGCAGCGGCGCCAGGGTCTCGCGGGCGAACGACTTGGCCTCCGCGCTGCGCGCCACGTCCTTCAGCGCGGCGAACACCCGCAGGTCGTCGTAGCCGCAGACGGGCTCGGCGGCGGTGTGCCACGCGAGGCCCATCGTCAGCCGCGCCTCGTGGTAGCCCGACGCGACCCCGGCTGCGCCCTGCCCCGGGCGACCGTGCGCGACCCGCAGGTCGTCGCCGAGGTGCGGGCGCAGCGCCCGGTGCAGCCGCTCGGCGAACCGGGCGGCGTCCGCCCGCTGCCCGTTCGGGTCCGGCCGCGCCGGGACCTGCTGGATCACCACGATCGTCGAGCTGATCGCGGCGGTCAGCGCGCACCCGCCGGGGTCGAGGTTCTGCGCCGTCCGCGTCGCCGACACCGTCCGGCGCAGGTAGTCGCGGCCGACGGGCAGCAGCGACGCCGCCGCCACCACGTGCACGGCGAAGTGCCCGTCCACGTCGAACCCGTGGTGGCGGGCCCGCGCGCCCAGCTCGTGGGAGTCGGCGAACCGGCCGTGCACGAGCGCCTCGACGAAGTCGCCGCGCGCCCGCTCCTCGGCCGCCCGCACCGACCGCTGCCGCAGCATCTCCGACCCGATCAGCGTCGCGCCGTGCTCGGCGACCACGCGGTGCTGCGCCAGGTCGTGCGGGTCGGGCGGGCACGCCCGCTCCACCATCACCATCCGGCCGAACGCCTCCCCGCCCACCAGGACGGGCATGACGATCACGTGCACGGGAGGGCCGTCCGGGTCGGGCCGCAGCCGCGTCTCGGCGGCCTGCGCGTCCGGCCCGGGCTCCTCGGGCAGCGCGGCCAGCAGCGCGTCCGGGTCGATCGGCGCGGCGTCCGGCGCCTCCTCCCAGGCGAGGCGCTCGCCGTCCGCGTCGCAGATGAGGACGCCGCAGCGCGACAGCCCGACCACCGCGCGGGCCATGGCGGGCACCCCCGGGCCCCGCGCGAGGACCTCCGCGAGCGTGCGGTGCACCCGCGACCCGTACTCCAGGATGTGCGCGGACTGCGCCAGCGCCTTCTGCCCGACGAGCCGGCTCACCGCCCGGTAGTCGGCCTCCGCGGGCAGCGCCAGCAGCGGCACGCCCGCGGCCTCGGCGGCCCGCGCCGCCGCGTCGAGGTCGGAGTCGACGCCGGGCGGCCGCCACGCCAGCAGCGCGGCGGCGTCCCGCCGGACGAGGTCGCCCACCACGGCCGCCGCCTCCTCCGGCGCGGCCACCGCCGTCACCGGCAGATGGACGGCGACGCCGGCGAGGTCGCGGTCGGGGTCGCCGGCGCAGCGGCGGGTCTCCGAGAGCGGGAGGCACCAGCCGACGCCGCGCTCCAGCCCCGCCCGTCCGGCGACGAGCGTCCCGCGCAGCAGCGGCTCTGCCAGCAGCGCCCCGACGGGCAGATGCCCGTCGGCGGTCGTGACGATCGCAGGGTGATGTGCCATGTGCCCACATCCCGTCGGGTTCGTTCGGCGAAGTGTACATAGCCCCGATGGACGCGGTCCTTCGAGACTGACGGGGTGGGAAGAGGTACGTGGCGGACGGCGTGACCTGGAGAAACCGTCCCTCACATCCTGCTTTACCGACCTGAATAGGGCAATACCCCTCTGGAGGCCCCGTGCACACCGTCCACCGGCTCACCCTGGAAGACGCCCTCGTCATGCTCACCGCCGCCGAGGAGGAGGCGCGCCGCATCGGCGTCAAGCAGACGATCTGCATCGCCGACGACGGCGCGCACCCGATCGCGGTCCACCGCATGACGGGCGCCCGCCTCACCGGCGTGGACATCGCCATCGCCAAGGCGTTCACCGCCGCCGGCCACCAGCGCGACACCCACACGTTCAACGAGCCGCCCAACGGCCCCGCCCTCCCGGGCAACGAGGCCTTCGGCATCAACCAGATGCACCCGGGCAAGTTCGCCATCTTCGTGGGCGGCTTCCCCATCGTCCACGAGGGCGAGGTCGTCGGCGCCGTGGGCGTCAGCGGCGGCAACGGCGAGCAGGACAAGGCCGTGGGCGCCGCCGCGCTCCGCGCCTTCAGGGAGAAAGTGGCGGTGTAGGCGGCCTCGCCTCCTCCCGCCACGGCCGGTGCGAACGAGGCCCGGGGCGGGCGGTGGTCTTTCTCTCTGGCGACATGCGTGCGTTGTGGTCAGAACGGTCCCGCTGATCTGTTCCAATGAACTGTTGTGCCGTCTGCTTCCTACCGTCTCGTGCGACGCGCGGGTCCCGCGCGGAGCGTCCCGCCCGTGCTCGACGAGCAGCAGCGGCGGGTGGTCGAGCATGCCGGCGGGCCGATGCTCGTGCTGGCGGGGCCGGGCACCGGGAAGACGACGACGATCGTCGAGGCGGTCGTCGACCGCATCGAGAACCGCGGCGCCGACCCCGAGCGCGTGCTCGTCCTGACGTTCAGCCGCAAGGCGGCGGGGGAGCTGCGGGAGCGCATCACCGGCCGCCTGCACCGGACCACGCGGACGCCCCTGGCGCTCACCTTCCACAGCTACGCGTACGCGCTGATCCGGCGGGACGCCGTGCTGAACGAGGAGCCGGCGCCCCGGCTGCTGTCCGGTCCGGAGCAGCTGCTGGAGGTGCGGCGGCTGCTGGAGGGCGAGCTCGCGGACGGCGCCCGCGACTGGCCGGAGCGGCTGAGGGCCGCGCTGGCGACGCGGGGGTTCGCCGAGGAGCTGCGCGACTTCGCCCTGCGCGCGGTCGAGCGGCAGTACGCCGCGGAAGACCTCGCCGCTCTCGGACGCCTGCGGGGCCGCGACGACTGGGCCGCCGTCGGCGGGTTCATGGAGCGGTACGTCGACCGGTTCCTGCTCGACCCCGTCCCCACCTACGACTACGGCGAGCTGATCCACATGGCCGCGGGCATGCTCGCGGACGAGGAGGTGCGGATCCGGGAGCGCGACGCCTACGACGCCGTGTTCGTGGACGAGTACCAGGACACCGACCCCGCGCAGGAGGCCCTCCTGCACCATCTCGCGGGCGAGGGGCGCGACCTGGTCGTGGTCGGCGACCCGGACCAGTCGATCTACGGGTTCCGGGGCGCCGACGTGCGCGGCATCCAGGAGTTCCCGGACCGCTTCCGCACCCTGGGCGGCGACCCGGCGCCCGTGGTGGCGCTGCGGACGTGCCGCCGGATGGGGCCCGAGATCCTCACCGCGTCGCGCCGCATCGCGCGGCGGCTGCCCGCCGGGTCGGCGGGCGCCGCCGAGCACCGCGCGCTGCGGCCGGTGGAGGAACTGGACGAGGGCGAGGTGCGCGCGGTCATCGCCGACTCCGAGAGCCAGGAGTCCGCGCTGGTGGCCGACGAGCTGCGCCGCGCCCACCTGCTCGACGGGGTGCCGTGGTCGCGGATGGCGGTCCTGGTGCGCAGCGCCGTGCGGCAGGTTCCGGTGCTGCGGCGGGCGCTCGCCCAGGCCGGGGTGCCGGTGGTGGTCGCCGGTGACGAGGTGCCGCTGGTCGGGGAGCCCGCCGTCCGCCCGTTCCTCGTCCTGCTGCGGGCGGCGCTGAAGAAGGGCTACCTGGACGAGGTCGTGGCCGAGGACCTCCTGACCGGGCCGCTGGGCGGCGCCGACGCGCTCGCCATGCGCCGCCTCAAGCGCGCCCTGCGCGATCTGGAGGAGCTGTCGGGCGGGCAGCGCCCACTCGGGGAGCTCTTGGTCGCGGCGGTGAACGACCCCCGCGAGCTGGTTCTGGTCCACGAGAGGGTCCGCGCCCCGGCGGAGCGGATCGCGAACCTGATCGAGGTGGCGCGGCGGAGCGTGCGCGACGGCGGCACCGCCGAGGACGTGCTGTGGGCCGTCTGGCAGGAGAGCGGCCAGGCCGACGTGCTGCTGGAGCAGAGCGTCAAGGGCGGGACGCGCGGCGCGGCGGCCGACCGCGACCTCGACGCCGTGGTGGCGCTGTTCGACCATGCCGCGCGGTTCGTCGACCGGCTTCCCCAGGCGGGGCCCGAGCTGTTCGTCGACAACATCGCGTCCCAGGAGATCGCCGGGGACACGCTGGCCGAGCAGGCGCCCGAGGGCGAGGCGGTCCGGATCCTCACCGCGCACCGCTCCAAGGGCCTGGAGTGGGACGTGGTCGTCGTCGCCGGCGTCCAGGAGGGCGTGTGGCCCGACGTCCGGCTGCGCGGGTCGCTGCTCGGCGTCGAGGAGCTGGTCGAGCACGCGGCCGGGGCCGAGCCCGACGGGGACGCCGCCGCCGGCGCCTCGATGGCCGCCAAGATGCTCGACGAGGAGCGGCGCCTGTTCTACGTGGCGGTCACGCGGGCGCGGCGGCGGCTCGTGGTGACGGCCGTCGGCGGCGACGACACCGAGGAGCGCCCGTCCCGCTTCCTGAACGAGCTGCTCCCCGGCGCGATCGAGCAGTCGCAGCTGGACGAGAAGACCCGCTGGCTGTCGCTGTCGGCGCTGGTGGCCGACCTGCGTTCCGTCGTCGGCGACCCGGCCCGGCCGGAACCGCTGCGGCGCGCGGCGGCCGCCGACCCGCGCCTCCTCGGTGGAGGGGGTGAGGAAGCCGTAGTCCGCCATCC
>NZ_JBEZJP010000380.1:0-8186 GCF_040653175.1 Actinomadura sp. NPDC048032 | reverse complement strand
ACCGATCCCGACGTCATGCGGCAGTTCGCGCGCGTGACCTTCCTGTCCGACAACCGGGCCGACCTGCCCGGGCTGAGCGTCCCGACCCAGCTCCTGCTGCGCGAGTCGCTGCAGCGCTGGGTCGGGACGGCCGTCACCGGCGAGGTGACCCTGCGGCTGCGGCGCGGCGAGGACTACTCCGTCCTCGACACCTCCGGCCCCGCGTTCAGCTACCACCCCGACAAGCTGTCCATGGAGCGCACCGAGGACTCCGCCTTCGGCCCCGTGGACCGGATCGGCCAGCTGACCATGCGCAACCTCGACATCGCCGACTCGCGCGCCAAGCTGGAGCAGTACGCCGGGCTCGGCATGGTCGGCAGCTCGCACCCGGCCCTGATCGGCGCCGCGCAGGCGGCCTCGACCGGGCTGATCGGCGCGATGCCGGCGGGCGGCGCCGAGGCGATCGCCTCCCGCGGCAAGGACTCCCGGGACGCCGAGGTCCTCGACCGCGCCGCCATGGAGTTCGGCACCGACTGACCGGAGTCCGGGCCGGGCCGCCGCAGAGCGAGCTAGGGGGCCTCCTCCTCCACGGGAGGAAGCGGGGTCTCCTTCTCCGGCGGTCCGACGAAGCCGTGCAGTGCCGCGGCCACCACGGCCCCCACCAGGGGCGCGACGATGAACAGCCACACCTGCGAGAGGGCGGTCCCGCCGAGGACGACGGCCGGGCCGAGGCTGCGGGCCGGGTTGACCGAGGTCCCCGTGATGGGGATGCCGATGAGGTGCACGGTCGTGAGGGCGAGGCCGATGCCCACCCCGGCGACCGACGGGATGGCCGCCGTGCTCGTCATGGACAGCACGATGAACACGAACAGGGCGGTCAGGACGACCTCGGTGAGGAACGCGCCGCCCATGTCGATGCGGATGAGGCTGGCGTCGCCCCACCCGTCCGCGCCGAGACCGGTCACGGAGCGGGCGTAGAGCGGCGAGCCGGAGAAGGTCGCCCACAGCAGGAGCGCCCCCAGGATGCCGCCGGCGAACTGGGCGGCCCAGTAGCCGGCGGCGTCGAGCGGCGGGATCCGGCGGGCGAGCAGCACTCCCAGCGTGACGGCCGGGTTGACGTGGCAGCCCGAGATCGGGCCGATCGCGTAGACCAGGGCGAGGAGCACCAGGCCGAAGGCCAGCGCCGTCGCGACGACCCCCGCCGAGAGGCTGCGCCCGGCGACGCCGAAGCCGAACGACAGGGTCGCCACGCCCACCGCGAAGTAGACCAACAGCAGCGTGCCCACGAGCTCCGCAGCCATCCTCCTGAACACGCGCTCCCCTTCCCCCGGGACTCCGATGGCCTCGGCCTACCCCGGAAGGCCGGGAAGATCGTCTCCGTGTGAGCGCCGTGACCCGGAAATGGGGGCGGCTTGGGGAGCCGGTCAGGCGTGCTGGGCCAGGCTGGTCCAGCTCTCGTCCCAGAGGGCGCAGCGACGGCGGTCGCAGCGGCGGCGGACGAGGAGGTAGCCGGCCAGGAGGGGGACGCCCACGGCGACGGCGGCCGTGGCGGCGGCGACGGCGGTGGTGGCCAGGGTGGCGGCGCGGGTCTGGGGGTGCTGGATCGGGTTGCCCGCCGTGTCCACCCAGATGCGCTGCTCCATGCCCGGCCTGACGGACTTGTCGGCCGGGACGACGGTGGTCCGCGTCCGGCCGTCGCGGGACGTCCAGGCCAGCTCGGCGTAGGTGTGCCGTATGCCGGCGCCGCCCTGCGAGTCGGTGTGGACGACCTGCGCCGTGACGCGGTGGACGTTGCGGTGCTCGGCCCGCACGCCGCTGCGGTATGCGTCGGCGGCCAGGAGCGCGGACGCGGGCGGGGCGAGCACCGTGAACAGCACCGCGGCGGCGACGCCGACCGCCCACTGGCGGCGGTCGACGGCGCGTCGCAGTTCGTTGCGGTCGAAGCCGAAACGGCGGCGGACCCGTCCTAGCCTTCTCATTGCCTCCTCCTTCGTCCGTGACAGTAATCGCTCCGGGAAGCGGTCGTGCACGCGCCTCTTCTGGTGCGCCCGCATAGCGCGCAAACTGGCAGGAGGAGGGCATGCACATGACGGGCGTGGAGAGCGGCGAGCAGGCGCACGTCCTGTTCGGCTACGACGGGACGGCGGAGAACGACACGGCGCTGAGCTGGGCGATCGAGGAGGCCCGGCTGCGCGACCTCGATCTGGTGATGTGCCACTGCTGGCACTGGCCCTACCCGGAGGGGCACGAGGACCCGCACGGCGAGGCGGTCATGAGGCGGGCGGGATGGAACCTGCTGGAGCGCGGCAGGCGCCGCGCCCGCGAACTGGGGGCGCCCGGCACGGTGCGCGGCCGCCTGGTCCGCGGCCCCGCCCGGGGCGCGCTGCTGAGCGAGTCCCGCGACGCGGAGCTGGTGGTGGTCGGGGCCCCCGAGCGGCTGGACGAGGGCGCGGGGGTGCTGGAACTCGCGGCCGGCGCCACCCGCCCGGTGGTCGTCGTGAAGGACGGGGTGGGCCCCCGCCGGGTCGTGGCGGGGGCCGACGGGACGACGTGGTGCGACCCGGCGCTGGGCTTCGCCGCCGCCGAGGCGGCACTGCGCCGGTGGGAGCTGCGCGTGGTGTACGCCTGCTGGGAGCCCGCCGCGGTCGACGCGGACGAGCTGGCGCTGTTCCACGACAGGGAGCTGCTGGAAAAGACGCGCGCCGCCGAGCTGGAGGCGGCCGTGGCGCCGTGGCGCGAGCGGTATCCGCGGCTCGACATCCGGGTCTCGCTGCTGCTGGAGCGCCCCATGGAGGCGCTGTTCGACGCCGCGGACGACGCCGGGCTGCTGGTGCTGGGCGACCGGGGCGCCGGGATCGCCCCGCTGGGCTCGACCAGCACGGCGGTGCTCCGGCATGCCCGCCGCGCCGTCGCGATCGTCCCCGCGCGCCCGGACTGAGCGCCGGTCAGGAGTCCCCGGCCCAGGCCTCGGTCGCGTGCAGGGCGGGGTCGGCCGGCAGGTCGGGCTCGAGGATCAGCTGGAGTATCAGGCCGTCCAGCACCGCGGTGAAGAGCATGGCGGTCCCCTCGCGGCGCTCGGCGGGCCACCCGGGGCGCAGGTGCTCCAGCCGTGCGGCGACGCGGGCCCGCGCGTCCCTCGACCAGTCCCGCCGCTCGGCGCCCATCCGCGGGTCGCGCAGCGCCCGGACCAGCAGTTCGGCGGCGAGCCTGAGGTTGCGCTCCCCGGCGAGCACGTCCAGGACGCGCTCGCGCAGCGCCCGCAGCGCGGCCGCGGTGTCCGGCGCGGCGACCAGCGCGTCCACCACCGGGTCGACGATCGTCTCGCTGGCCCGCTGCGCGACGGCCACGTGCAGCCCCGGCAGCCCGTTGAAGTAGTGGTGGAGCAGCCCCGGCCGGATCCGGGCCCGGTCGGCGACGGCCCGGGCCGTGAGCGCGGCCCAGCCGCCCTCGGCGAGCAGGTCGAGACCGATCCCCACGAGCTGCTCCCGGCGTGCCCGTCCGCGGGGTGTGGACGCGCGAGGCTCCTCGTGGGTCATCACGCCACGCTATCCCAACGCTTGCACCGTGCCACCGATCAAGATCATCGCGGATGCCCGATTCCCGGGGCGCGGACGGGGTAGGGCCGCCGCATGATCGATGCGGTGCTCTTCGACGTCGACGGCACGCTGGTCGACACCAACTACCTGCACGCGGCCACCTGGTGGCAGGCGTTCCTCCAGCACGGGCACACCGTCCCCATGGCGGACGTGCACCGGGCGGTCGGCATGGGCTCGGACAAGCTGCTCGACCACCTGCTCCCGGACGACCGGGACCGGGACGCCGACGACGGGATCCGCACCGCGCACACGGCCCTGTACGCCCAGTACTGGTCGCGGCTCCAGGCCTTCGACGGCGCCGCCGACCTGCTGCGGGCGTGCGCCGGGCGCGGGAGCCGCGTCGTGCTCGCCAGCTCGGCCGCCGCGCCCGAGCTGAAGGCGCTGCGCGCGGCGCTGGACGCCGACGACGCCATCGACGACGCCACCTCCGGCTCGGAGGTGGAGGCGACCAAACCGGCGCCGGACCTCGTCCGGCTCGCCCTGGAGCGCGCGGCGGTGCCCGCCGCCCGGGCCGTGTTCGTCGGCGACACCCGCTGGGACGTCGAGGCCGCCCGGCGCGCGGGAACGCCGTGCGTGTGCGTGCTCACCGGCGGCTGGAGCCGCGCCGAGCTGGAGGAGGCGGGCGCGGCGGCCGTCTACGACGACCCCCGCGCCCTCCTGGACGACCTGGACCGGAGCCCGCTCGCGCTATGAGGCGCGGTCGCGCTCGGCGGCGAGCTGGAGCGCCACGTCGATGATCATGTCCTCCTGGCCGCCCACGTAGCCGGCCTCGCCGACCTTCTGCAGGATCTCGTGCGCCGGGACGCCGTAGCGCTCGGCGGCCCGCTCGGCGTGCAGCAGGAAGCTGGAGTACACGCCCGCGTACCCCTGCGTGATCGCGCCCCGGTCGGCGAACGGCAGCCGGTGCAGGAACGGCTTCACCACGTCGTCGGCGGCCGCCAGCGCGCCCTGCACGTCGACGCCCGTCGGGACGCCGAGCCGCTCGAACGTCGCGACCAGCACCTCGGTGGGGGAGTTGCCCGCCCCCGCCCCGAGCGCGCACAGCGCGCCGTCGATCTGCCGGGCGCCGTTCTGCTGCGCCAGGACGGAGTTGGCGACGCCGAGGGACAGGTTCTGGTGGCCGTGGAAGCCGACCTGCGCCTCGTGCCCGATCTCCTTGACCAGCGCGCTGATCCGCTCCTGCGCCTCGCCGAGGACCAGGGCGCCGGCGGAGTCGACGACGTAGACGCACTGCGCGCCGCCGTCCACCATGATCCGGGCCTGCCGCGCCAGCTCGTCCGGGCCGACCCGGTGCGAGAGCATGAGGAACCCGACGGTCTCCATGCCGAGGTCGCGGGCGGCGGCGAAGTGCTGCAGCGACACGTCCGCCTCGGTGCAGTGCGTGGCGACCCGGGCGACGGACGCGCCCGCGTCGTGCGCCATCTTCAGGTCGTGGACCGTGCCGAGGCCCGGCAGCAGCAGGACGGCGATCTTGGCCCGGGTCGCCTCGTCCACGGCGGCGGCGACGAGCTTGACGTCGTCCTCCAGCGAGAAGCCGTAGTTGAAGGACGACCCGCCGAGGCCGTCGCCGTGGGTGACCTCGATGACCTCGACCCCGGCGGCGTCCAGGGCGTGCACGACGCCGCGGACCTGCTCCTCGGTGAAGCGGTGCGCCATCGCGTGGCTGCCGTCCCGCAGCGTGGAGTCGGTGATCCGGATCTTCTCGCTGACGTCGCTCATACCTGTTCCCTGCGAGGGGGCGACCCCCCGCACCCCCCGGTTCGCTTCGCTCATTCTGAGGCCTTCCTGCGCGCGAGCTGCTCGCCGACCCGGGCGGCGGCCGCGGTCATGATGTCGAGGTTGCCGGCCCACGGCGGCAGGTAGTCGCCGTTCCCGCGGACCTCCAGGAACACCGCGACGCGGGCCATCCCGTTCCAGATGTCGCGGGGCTCGTCGAACTGCGGCTCGACCCGCAGCGTGTAGCCGGGGACGTAGGCGGCGACCTCCGCGACCATCTTCTCGATCGACTCCGCGATCGCCCCGGTGTCGGCGTCGGACGGGATCGCGCAGAACACCGTGTCCCGCATGATCATCGGCGGGTCCACCGGGTTGAGGATGATGATCGCCTTGCCCCGCCCGGCGCCGCCGACCTGCTCGATCGCGCGGGCCGTGGTCTCGGTGAACTCGTCGATGTTCGCGCGGGTGCCGGGACCGGCCGAGCGGGACGCGATCGACGCGACGATCTCGGCGTACGGCACCGGCACCACCGAGGACACCGCGTGCACGATCGGGATCGTCGCCTGCCCGCCGCAGGTGATCATGTTGAGGTTGGGGGCGTCCGACAGCGAGTCCAGGTTCACCGGCGGGCACACCAGGGGGCCCGTCGCGGCCGGCGTCAGGTCGATCGCCGTGATCCCCGCCTCCTCGTAGCGGGGCGCGTTGGCCAGGTGCGCCTTCGCCGAGGTCGCCTCGAACACCAGGTCGGGCAGCGTGGGCTGCTTCAGCAGCCAGTCCACGCCCTCCGCCGACGCCTCGACGCCCATCCTGCGGGCCCGCTCCAGGCCGTCGGACTCCGGTACCACCCCGACCATCGAGTGGACGTCGATCAGCTCGCTGCGCTGGAGCTTGACCAGCAGGTCGGTGCCGATGTTGCCCGGCCCGACGATCGCCGCCGTCAACGTGCTCATGCCTGCTCCCTCCTTCCGAACCGTGCGGTGACGGAACCGATCCCGGCGAACGTCGCCGTGAGCGTCTCCCCGGGCGCGACCGGCACGGCCGCGGTGATCGAGCCGGGCAGCACCACGTGCCCGGCCTCCAGGCTCACGCCGCGCTCGCCGAGGACGTTGGCCAGCCAGACCAGCGCGTTGATCGGCGATCCGAGGACCGCGCCGCCCGCGCCGGTGTCGATCAGGTCGCCGTCGCGGCGCAGCAGGCAGCCCATCAGCGACAGGTCCTGGTCGTCCAGCCGGACCGGGCGGGTGCCGAGCACGACGCCGCCGCTGGAGGCGTTGTCCGCGATCGTGTCCGGAAGGGTGATCTTCCAGTCCGCGATGCGGGAGTCGATCACCTCCAGGGCGGGCAGCACGTACTCGACGGCCGCGACGGCGTCCGCCGCCGTGGCGCCGGGGCCGGCCAGGGGACGGCCCAGCACGAACGCGATCTCCGGCTCGATCCGGGGCTGCAGGAACCGGCCGGTGTCGATCGGCGCGCTCTCCGGCAGGAACATCGTGTCCAGCAGCACGCCGAAGTCCGGCTGGTCCACGCCCATCTGGCGCTGCATCGCGGCCGAGGTCAGGCCGACCTTGTGGCCCTTGATCCGCGCGCCGGCGGACGTCCACGCCTTGACCTGGGCGAGCTGGACCGCGTAGGCGTCGGCCACCGACATGGTCGGATGGTCCTTCGTCAGCGGCGAGATGGGAGTGCCGGTGGCGTACGCGTCGAGGAGCGCGGCCGCGGCCTTCTCCACGGAACCCGGGTCCATGGGGCCGTCCTTTCGTTCGTGGGCAGGCCGAGCCTCTCCCGCCGCGACCCCCGCGGGCAACGCGGCCGTCCCGCGTGGTGGGACACTTCTTCCATGACGTCCGTCCCGTCCGAGGAGAGCTTCCTGCGCCGCGTCGTCGCGGTGCTGTCGGCGTTCCGCCCGGAGGACGACGGCCTGGGCCCGGCCGAGCTGGCCCGCCGCAGCGGCCTGCCGAAGTCGACCGCGCACCGCATCGCCCTCGACCTGGTGGATGCCGGGCTGCTGGAGCGCCGGGGCCCGCGGGTGCGGCTCGGGCTGCGGCTGTTCGAGATCGGGCAGCGGGTGCCGCGCCAGCGGGTGCTGCGGGACGCCGCCGTCCCGTACATGTCGGACCTGCGGGAGGCGACCCGGCAGACCGTCCACCTCGCGGTGCTGGAGGGCGGCGAGGTCGTCTACGTGGAGATCCTCGGGTCCTCCGGCGGGCCGCGGCTGCCGTCCCAGGTGGGCGGGCGGCTGCCCGCGCACGTAACCGGGGTGGGCAAGGCGATCCTCGCGTTCTCGCCGCCGGAGGTGGTCAAGGGCGTGCTGGAGTCGGAGCTGGTCAGGGTCGGCGAGCGCAGTGTGACCGCGCCGGGGCTGCTCGCCCGCGAGCTGGAGACGATCAGGCGCGAGGGCGTCGCCTACGACCGGGAGGAGTCCGGGCGCGGGATCGTCTGCGCCGCCAGCCCCGTCCTCGGCCCGGACGGGCTGGTCCTCGGCGCGCTGTCGGTGTCGGGCTGGGCGACCCGGATGCGGCTCGCCGCGGTCGCCCCGGCCGTCCACACCGCCGCGCTCACCCTCTCGCGCACCCTGGGCGGTTAGCCGCTCCGGGCGGTCATCGCCCCGGCAGGCGGCGGGCCAGGAGCTGGGCGAGGTGCTCGCCGTCGCGGTGCGCGAGCTCGCGCAGCTGCGTGCGGCAGCTGAACCCGTCGGCCAGGACCACGGCGTCCTCCCCGGCCGCGCGGACCGCCGGGAGCAGCCGGTGCTCGGCGACGGCGACCGACACCTCGTGGTGGCCCTTCTCGACGCCGAAGTTGCCGGCCAGGCCGCAGCAGTCGCCGAGCCGCTCGACGCCCGCGCCCGCCTTCCGCAGGAGCTCGGCGTCCTTCGCCCAGCCCATGACGGCGTGGTGG
>NZ_JBEZJP010000379.1:0-8219 GCF_040653175.1 Actinomadura sp. NPDC048032 | reverse complement strand
GTCGAGGTCAACATCCACACCGCCCGGCCGGGCATCGTCATCGGCCGTCGCGGCGCGGAGGCCGAGCGCCTGCGCGGCGACCTGGAGAAGCTGACCGGCAAGCAGGTCCGGCTGAACATCCTCGAGGTCAAGAACCCCGAGATCGACGCGCAGCTCGTCGCGCAGGGCGTGGCCGAGCAGCTGTCCAGCCGCGTCGCGTTCCGCCGTGCCATGCGCAAGGCGATCCAGTCCGCGATGAAGTCCGGCGCCAAGGGCATCAAGGTCCAGTGCGGCGGCCGTCTCGGCGGCGCCGAGATGTCGCGGTCGGAGTTCTACCGCGAGGGCCAGGTCCCGCTGCACACGCTGCGCGCCGACATCGACTACGGGTTCTACGAGGCCCGGACGACGTTCGGCCGCATCGGCGTCAAGGTGTGGATCTACAAGGGCGAGGCCGCGCAGACGCGCGCCGAGCGCGAGCAGCAGGCCGCGCAGCAGCGCGCCGCGGGCGGCGGCGGTGGCCGCGAGCGCCGCGGCGGTGAGCGTCGCGGCGGCGGCCGCGGCGGTCGCGGTGGCCGTGGCGGCGCCGGTGGCGCCGGCGGTGGCCGTGGCGGCGAGCAGAAGCAGCAGCAGGGTTCCGAGCAGCCGGCGCCGACCGCCGAGGCTGCTCCGCAGGGTGAGGGGAGCTGAGTAACCGATGCTGATCCCTCGCAAGGTCAAGCACCGCAAGCAGCACCACCCGAAGCGCCGCGGCATGGCCAAGGGCGGCACGAGGGTGACGTTCGGCGAGTACGGCATCCAGGCCGTCGAGAGCGCGTACGTGACCAACCGGCAGATCGAGGCCGCGCGTATCGCCATGACCCGCCACATCAAGCGCGGCGGCAAGGTCTGGATCAACATCTTCCCGGACCGTCCGCTGACCAAGAAGCCCGCCGAGACCCGCATGGGCTCCGGTAAGGGCTCCGTGGAGTGGTGGGTGGCGAACGTCAAGCCGGGCCGCGTGCTGTTCGAGATCTCCTACCCGAACGAGCAGGTCGCTCGGGAGGCGCTCACCCGCGCGATCCACAAGCTGCCGATGAAGTGCAAGATCGTTAAGCGAGAGGTGGGTGAGTCCTGATGGCCAAGGGTCTTACCGCCGACGACCTGCGGACCGAGCCCGAGGACGTCCTGGTCACCAAGCTCCGGGAGGCCAAGGAGGAGCTGTTCAACCTCCGCTTCCAGGCCGCCACCGGCCAGCTTGAGAGCCACGGGCGGCTGCGCACCGTCAAGCGCGAGATCGCCCGCATCTACACCGTGATGCGGGAGCGCGAGCTCGGCATCGTGACGGTCGAGGACGCCGCGGAGGGCAACGAATGACCGAGCAGACGACCGAGCAGCGGACCAGCCGCAAGATCCTTGAGGGTCTGGTGGTCAGCGACAAGATGGACAAGACCGTGGTCGTGTCCGTCGAGGACCGCGTGAAGCACCCCAAGTACCACAAGGTGATCCGCCGCACGAAGAACTACAAGGCGCACGACGAGGCCAACGAGTGCGGCGTCGGCGACCGCGTCCGTCTCATGGAGACCCGGCCGCTGTCGGCCACCAAGCGGTGGCGCGTGGTGGAGATCCTCGAGAAGGCCAAGTAGGGCCGCAGGCCCGCGGGACGCAGTCCCGCTATTGACCACAGTCTGGTTCCACCAGGCTCGGCGCCCGCGAAGGGGGCGCCGAGAACCGGTGTGACGAACAGGAGTTAGACGTGATCCAGCAGGAGTCGCGACTCAAGGTCGCCGACAACACGGGTGCGAAGGAGATCCTTTGCATCCGGGTTCTCGGCGGCTCGGGTCGGCGCTACGCGGGAGTCGGCGACATCATCGTCGCGACGGTGAAGGACGCCCTTCCCGGCGCGGGCGTGAAGAAGGGTGACGTCGTCAAGGCGGTCGTCGTGCGCACCCGCAAGGAGCGCCGGCGCCCGGACGGCTCCTACATCCGCTTCGACGAGAACGCCGCCGTCCTGATCAAGGACGGCGGCGACCCCCGCGGCACCCGTATCTTCGGCCCGGTGGGCCGCGAACTGCGCGAGAAGAAGTTCATGCGCATCATCTCGCTCGCGCCGGAGGTGCTCTGATGAAGATCCGTAAGGGCGACGAGGTCATCGTCATCGCCGGCAAGGACAAGGGCGCGACGGGCAAGGTCCTGCGCGTCATCTCCCGCGAGGAGCGGGTCGTCGTCGAGGGCGTCAACCTCATCACCAAGAACATCAAGGCCGACCAGCAGCGTGCCGGCAAGGAGAGCGGTCGCGTCACGGTCGAGGCGCCGCTGCACGTCAGCAACGTCGCGATCGTCGAGGACGGCAAGCCGGCACGGGTCGGTTACCGCACCAACGACGACGGCACGAAGGTTCGGATCTCGCGCCGTAGCGGTAAGGAGATCTGAGACCGATGACCGAGACCGTTACCGAGCGTCCCGTTCCGACGCCGAGGCTGAAGCTGCGCTACCGCGAGGAGATCGCGGGCCAGATGCGCGAGCAGTTCGGCTACGCCAACGTCATGCAGATCCCCTCGCTGACCAAGATCGTGGTCAACATGGGGGTCGGCGACGCGGCCAAGGACGCCAAGCTGATCGAGGGCGCGATCCGCGACCTGGCGGCGATCACCGGGCAGAAGCCCGCGGTGAACCGGGCCCGCAAGTCCATCGCGCAGTTCAAGCTGCGCGAGGGCATGCCGATCGGCGCGCACGCCACGCTGCGCGGCGACCGGATGTGGGAGTTCCTGGACCGCCTGCTCGCCACGGCGCTGCCCCGTATCCGCGACTTCCGCGGGCTGTCGCCGAAGCAGTTCGACGGCAACGGCAACTACACCTTCGGGCTGACCGAGCAGGTCATGTTCCACGAGGTCGACCCGGACAAGATCGACCGCTCGCGGGGCATGGACATCACGGTCGTGACGTCCGCGAAGACCGACGACGAGGGCCGGGCGCTGCTCAAGCTCCTGGGCTTCCCCTTCAAGGAGAGCTGAGCATGGCGAAGAAGTCGCTGATCGCCAAGGCGGCGCGGAAGCCGAAGTTCGGCGTGCGCGCGTACACTCGGTGCTCGCGCTGCGGGCGTCCGCGCTCCGTCTACCGGAAGTTCGGCCTGTGCCGCGTGTGCTTCCGGGAGATGGCCCACCGCGGCGAGCTGCCTGGCATCACGAAGTCCAGCTGGTGACCGCGTCCCCGGAGCGCGGCTCCGGGGGCGGCGGAAGCCGGCCTGTAATGACCAACCGGGCGCCTGAGAAGGTGTCCACGACCGCGCCAAAGGTCCACGGGCCGCATCAACCCGAGGAAACCGTGGCGAGGGAGGGCCAGTAGGCCATGACGATGACCGACCCGATCGCAGACATGCTGACGCGTCTGCGCAACGCGAATTCGGCGTACCACGACTCGGTGGCGATGCCGTACTCGAAGATCAAGGCGCACATCGCCGAGATCCTCCAGCAGGAGGGCTACATCTCGGGCTGGACCGTGGAGGACGCCGAGGTCGGCAAGAAGCTCCTGATCGAGCTGAAGTTCGGCCCGACCCGCGAGCGTTCGATCGCCGGCATCAAGCGCGTCTCGAAGCCGGGTCTGCGTGTGTACGCGAAGAAGGACAACCTGCCGAAGGTCCTGGGCGGGCTGGGCGTCGCGATCATCTCGACGTCCTCGGGCCTGATGACGGACCGTCAGGCCGGCAAGCGCGGAGTGGGCGGGGAAGTCCTCGCCTACGTCTGGTGAGGGGAGGGCACTTCTAATGTCTCGTATCGGACGTCTCCCCATCAGCGTGCCCAGCGGTGTCGAGGTCAAGCTCGAAGGCCGCGAGGTCACCGTCAAGGGCCCGAAGGGCACGCTCTCGCACACCGTCGCCGACCCCATCGAGGTCAGCCAGGAGGACGGCAAGCTCGTCGTCTCCCGGCCCAACGACGTCAACAAGGTGCGCGGCCTGCACGGGCTCACTCGGACGCTGATCAACAACATGGTCGTCGGTGTCACCGACGGTTACAAGAAGACCCTGGTCATCCAGGGCGTCGGCTACCGGGTGGTGGCCAAGGGCAAGAACGTGGAGTTCTCGCTCGGCTACAGCCACCCGATCCCGTTCGAGGCGCCGGAGGGCATCACCTTCACGGTGGAGAGGCCGACGCAGCTCGTCGTCGAGGGCATCGACAAGCAGCTCGTCGGTGAGATCGCCGCCCGCATCCGCAAGCTGCGCAAGCCCGACCCGTACAAGGGCAAGGGCGTGCGCTACGAGGGCGAGCAGATCCGCCGCAAGGTCGGAAAGGCTGGTAAGTAGTCATGGCAGGCACCAAGACCCTGGCCGGCAAGGCCACGAGCGGTCGCCAGCTTGCTCGCAAGCGTCGGCACCTGCGGGTCCGCAAGAAGGTCGTGGGCAGCGCCGCGCGGCCGCGCCTGGTCGTGACCCGCTCCAGCCGGCACGTGTTCGTCCAGGTCATCGACGACGACAAGGGCCACACGCTGGCCAGCGCGTCGACGATGGAGGCGGACCTGCGCGCCGACTCCGGCGACAAGACGGCCAAGTCCCGCAAGGTCGGCGAGCTCGTCGCCGAGCGGGCCAAGCAGGCCGGCGTCCACGCGGTCGTGTTCGACCGCGGCGGCAACAAGTACCACGGCCGTATCGCCGCTGTCGCGGACGGTGCGCGTGAGGGGGGCCTGGAGCTCTGATGGCCCTTTACAAGGTGAACGAGAGGAACCACTGATGGCAGCGCAGAGGCGTGGTGGCGGTCAGGGTGGCGACCGTCGCGACCGCCGCGACGACCGCCGCGGTGGCGCCGACAAGGGCCAGTCGTACATCGAGAAGGTCGTGGCGATCAACCGTGTCGCCAAGGTCGTCAAGGGCGGGCGTCGCTTCAGCTTCACCGCTCTGGTGATCGTCGGTGACGGCAACGGCACCGTCGGCGTCGGCTACGGCAAGGCCAAGGAGGTGCCCGCGGCGATCGCCAAGGGCGTCGAGGAGGCCAAGAAGCACTTCTTCAAGGTGCCGCGGATCCAGGGCACCATCCCGCACCTGGTGCAGGCGCGCGACGCGGCGGGCGAGGTCCTGCTCCGTCCGGCCAGCCCCGGTACCGGCGTCATCGCCGGCGGCCCGGTGCGCGCGGTCCTGGAGTGCGCCGGCATCCACGACGTGCTGAGCAAGTCGCTGGGCAGCGACAACGCGATCAACATCGTGCACGCCACGATCGCGGGTCTGAAGTCGCTGAAGCGTCCCGAGGAGATCGCGGCCAAGCGCGGCCTGCCGATCGAGGACGTCGCCCCGGCGGCCATGCTGCGCGCGCGTGCCGCGGGCAGCGAGCCGAGGGCGGAGGTCGCGTCGTCGTGAGCAACCTGAAGATCACGCAGACCAAGTCCGTGATCAGCGAGAAGCAGAACCAGCGTGACACGCTGCGCACCCTGGGCCTGAAGAAGATCGGGCAGAGCGTGGTCCGCGAGGACCGCCCCGAGGTGCTCGGCATGATCCGGACGGTGGCGCACCTGGTCACCGTCGAGGAGGTCGACTGACATGGCGGCTGATCTCGGTAAGGACTCCGCTGCGGAGACCGAGGGCGCCCCGCTGAAGGTGCACGACCTGCGTCCGGCCCCCGGCGCCAACAAGGCCAAGACCCGCAAGGGCCGTGGCGAGGCGTCCAAGGGCAAGACCGCCGGTCGCGGCACCAAGGGCACCAAGGCCCGCAGCACCGTCCCCGTCGGTTTCGAGGGCGGCCAGATGCCCCTGATCCGCCGGGTTCCGAAGCTCAAGGGCTTCAAGAACCCGAACCGGGTCGAGTTCCAGGTCGTGAACCTGGACAAGCTCGCCGCGCTCTACCCCGAGGGCGGCGAGGTCACGGCGGAGGACCTGGCGGCGAAGGGCGCGGTGCGCCGCGGCCGTCCGGTCAAGATCCTCGGCACGGGCGACATCTCCGTCGCGGTCCGGGTGAAGGCGCACGCCTTCTCCGGCGCCGCCAAGGAGAAGATCGCGGCCGCCGGCGGATCCGCCGACGAGCTGTAAGAAGGACACCTGATGCCGGGGCCGCGCCCGCATGAGGCCCGGGGCCGTGAGGCCGCCGGGTCCGGCGGGGCGGCCCCGGTGTCATCTGCTGTTAGAGTCACACGAGCGAAGGTACTCCGCGTGAGATTGCGCACTCTGCCGTCACACCGGGTATTCTCCGCCCGAACTCATGGACCTGAAACCGCCCCCTCGGCGGCCATGAACCCGCCAGTCGCGCAGGAGGAATGGTGCTGACCGCGTTCGCTCGGGCTTTCCGTACGCCTGACCTGCGTAAGAAAATCCTTTTCACGTTGTTCATGATCGTGGTGTTCAGGATCGGTTCGATCCTGCCGACGCCCAACGTGAACGTGAAGGTGCTGAAGGAGACCGCGGACGCGGCCAAGGGCAGCAGCCAGCTCTACGGCCTGGTCGACCTGTTCAGCGGCGGCGCGCTGCTGAAGCTGTCGGTCTTCGCGCTCGGCATCATGCCGTACATCACGGCCAGCATCATCCTGCAGCTGCTGACGGTGGTGATCCCGCGGCTGGAGGCCCTGAAGAAGGAGGGCCAGGCCGGCACGACGAAGATCACCCAGTACACGCGGTACCTGACGGTCGGGTTGGCGATCCTGCAGGCGACCGGCATCGTCGCGATGGCGAGCACCGGTCAGTTGTTCCAGGGCATCTCCGGCAGCGGCGACATCCTGTACGACAAGGGCATCTTCCCGATCATCACGATGGTGATCATCATGGTGGCGGGCACGACCGTCATCATGTGGCTGGGCGAGCTGGTCACCGACCGCGGCGTCGGCAACGGCATGTCGATCCTGATCTTCACCCAGGTGGTGGCGGTCTTCCCCGCCCAGTTCTGGAGCATCTACAAGACCAAGAACGGCTTCGTCTTCGCGGTCGTGATCCTGGTGGGTCTGGCGATCATGGCCGGGGTCGTGTTCGTCGAGCAGGCCCAGCGGCGCATCCCGGTCCAGTACGCCAAGCGGATGGTGGGACGCCGCATGTACGGCGGCACGTCGACCTACATCCCGCTGAAGGTCAACCAGGCCGGCATCATCCCGATCATCTTCGCGTCCTCGCTGCTCTACCTGCCGGTACTGGCCACCCAGTTGTGGCCCAACACGAAGTGGCTGCAAAAGGTCCAGCCCTATCTCCAGCAGGACAACGCCTGGCACATGGGGATCTTCTTCGTCTTCATCATCTTCTTCACGTACTTCTATGTGGCGATCACCTTCAACCCCACTGAAGTCGCCGACAACATGAAGAAGTATGGTGGATTCATCCCAGGTATCCGTCCTGGTCGGCCGACCGCCGAGTACCTCGACTTCGTGCTGACCCGGATCACCACACCCGGTGCGCTCTACCTGGGGCTCGTGTCCCTCATCCCGATGGTCGCCTTCGCACTCATGAAGGCGAGCTCGGACTTCCCGTTCGGCGGCACGAGCATCCTCATCGTCGTCGGCGTCGGACTGGATACCGTGAAGCAGATCGAGAGTCAGCTCCAGCAGCGCAACTACGAGGGCTTCCTCCGGTAGTGCGTATCGTCCTGGTGGGCCCCCCGGGTGCGGGCAAGGGGACGCAGGCCCAGTTCATCGCATCTCATCTGTCGGTCCCGAAGATCTCGACAGGTGACATCTTCCGCGCGAACGTCAGCGGCGGGACGCCGCTCGGCCGGCAGGCCAAGCAGTACATGGACCGCGGCGACCTCGTCCCCGACGAGGTCACGATCGCGATGGTCCGCGACCGGCTCGGCGAGGACGACGCCCGCGACGGCTTCCTGCTGGACGGGTTCCCGCGCAACGTCCCGCAGGCCGAGACGCTGAAGAAGATCCTCGCCGAGTGGGACACCCGCCTCGACATCGTGCTGGAGCTCGTCGTCGACGAGGACGAGGTCGTCCGGCGGCTGTCGGGCCGGCGCACCTGCGACAAGTGCGGCCGGATCTGGCACGTCGACTTCGACGACAAGCAGGACGACATCTGCGACGACTGCGGGGGTCACCTGTTCCAGCGGGACGACGACAAGGAAGAGGTCGTCATGCACCGCCTGGAGGTGTACCGGCACGACACGGCGCCGCTGGTGCAGTTCTACGCCGACGAGAACATCCTCGTCGGCATCGACGCCACCGGACCGGTCGAAGAGGTCACCAAGCGCGCCCTCACCGCGCTGCGCCCGTTGGAGAAGTGACGGGCCCGCTGGAGAGGTCGACGGGTTCACTGGAGAAGTGACGGCCCCCCGAGGGGGTCGTGGGCGCGGACGCGGGTGATC
>NZ_JBEZJP010000378.1:0-8221 GCF_040653175.1 Actinomadura sp. NPDC048032 | reverse complement strand
GCACCAGCCCCGTCCCGTCGCCGTCGCAGGTGTTCGCGGGACGTCCCCCGGCGGTCAAGCCGACGCCCGCGGCGGCCCGCGCGGCCGTCCCGATGCCGGGCGCCGCCACCCCCGCCACGGTGGCCGCGTCTCTGAACTCCGCCACGGCCGCGCCGTCCGACGGCAAGCTCGGCCCCGACCGCGACCACATGCTGGAGATCGGCGAGCACGTCGCCCAGAAGTGGATCTTCGAGCGCGGCCGGGACAACATCCGCGACCTGCTGCCCGGCCCGATCCTGCCGCCCGTCATCGACAAGGAGCTGCTGATCGAGGCGGAGAAGGAGCTCGGCGGCTCGCTGCGCCCCTACCAGGAGGCCCGCACCTGGCTGCGGGACGGCTTCTGGGAGCGCGTCTACCGCGAGTTCGGCATAGGCATCGGCAAGTCCGACTGACGGACCGGCCGCGGCGCCTCAGCGGAGGATGTCGTGGCCTGCGCGGCGCGCGCGTCGGTGGGCGACGCGCATGGCGGCGCCCATTCCGAGCCGGTAGACGAGCCGTCGGCGCCGGAGTCGGCGCCCAGCGTCTCGGGGTAGTCGCCGAGCGGGGCCGAGAGCGATGCGGTGCCCTGGACCAGCACGTATTCAGGCCGGTCGCTGTAGCCGTGGTCGCGCGTGTGGAAGGCCAGGGCGATCCTGGGCTCGCGCTTGATGCGCTGGAGCTTCTTCCAGCCTCCGACCGAACTGTTCACCGTGACGGTTCCGCCGTCGCGGTCACGTGCGCCGAAGTTGGTGACCGGGGTGAGCACCACCCCGCGGGCCGGGGTGACGGTGGCGAGGATGACGGCCTGGTCGCCGCCGATGATGTCGTCGACGGTGTCGGGCCAGTGCGCCAGGGTCATCGATCGCTCCCCTCAGAACGGGACCGAATTTAAAAAGACGTAAGTGTTTTTTAGAGCGGCCGGCGAGCTTTGCGCCGTTCGTGGCGGTGAACCGCGCACCCCGCGGACCGGCCGGCACCCGATACCGTCTCCACAGTGAACACGTTTGGCAATTAGCCGGATGCAGAACGTCGTCCCTAGGTAAGGTCCCCGCCGTGAATGGGGGAGACCGCGCATGCAACCTCACAAGGGACGATCACGGGCCGCCGCGCTGCCGCTCGCCGCGGCCCTCGCGCTGACCGGCCTGGCCGGGTGCGAGTCGCCCGTCCCCTTCTACCGGCCCGGGGAGGGCTCCCCGGACGACCCGGTCGTCGGGCTCGGCGGACCGGCGCCCTACCTGCCGGCGCGTCCGGGCGGCGCGCCGCGCGCGTCCGAGTCCGGGCCGCCCGGCGGGGTGCCCGTCGCGCCGGCGGGCGGCCGCGTCTACGCCGCCACCGGCCCCGGGATGCTCGCCCCGGCGGCCCGCGGGCTGCCGGCGCGGCTGTACGTGCCGAACGGCCCGTACGTCGACGTCCTCGACCCCGCCGGGCTCAGGCTCGTCGGCCGGTTCCCCACCGGGGCGCCGGCGTCGCGGGTGGCGCCGTCGTGGGATCTGCGGCGGCTGTGGGCCACCGACCGCGCGAACGGCCTGCTCGTCCCGCTCGGTCCGCGCAGCGGGAGACTGGGCCGCCCGGTCGGGGTCACCGCGCCCACCGGGCTCTACTTCTCCCCCGACGGCCGCGACGCGCTCGTCCTGGCACGCCGCCCGGACCGGATCGACGTGCGCGACCCGCGCACGATGGCGGCGCGGGGGACGGCGCCCTTGCCGTGCGCGGCCGGCCACGCCGACTTCACCCCCGACGGCGCGTCCCTGGTGGCCACGTGCGCCGCCGCCGGCCTGCTCGCGCGCGTCGACCTGGCGAGCCGCGCCGTCTCCGGCACGCTGCGGCTGCCCGGCGGAGCGCGGCCCGGCGACCTGCGCCTGTCCCCCGACGGGTCCGCCTTCTACGTCGCCGACGCCCGGCAGGGCGGGGTGTGGCTGGTGGACGCCCGGCGGTTCACCCCGCTGGGGTTCGTCCGGACGGGGGCCGGCGCCCGGGGCCTGGCGATCAGCAGGGACGCGCGCCGGCTCTTCGTCGTCGGCGGCGGCGCCGTCACCGCCGTCGAGTTCGGAACGCGGCGGGTCGCGGCGCGCTGGCCGCTGCCCGGCGGCGGCTCGCCCGCGCCGGGCGGGGTGTCCCCGGACGGGACGGCCCTGTGGCTCGCCGACCCCGCCGGGCTCGTCTACGCCGTCTCGACCCGGACCGGGCACGTCGTCCGGTCCGTCCGGGTCGGCGGGCGCCCGGCGGGGATGTGCGTGCATCCGCAGCCCGGCCGCTACTCGCTGGGCGGCACCGGCCTGTACCGCTAGCGGGGCCGGCTAGCGCGAACCGACATGGTGCCAGTCGGGGAGCAGCTCCTCGACGAGCGCCTCGGTCTCGGGCTGGAGCCCGTCGAACAGCGGGTCCCGGACGACGCGGCCGCGCAGCTCGTCCACGGCCACCTGGACCTGCGCGACGTCGCCGGTCGCGTGGGTGGCGCGGAGCAGGTCGCGCCACAGGCCCTCGTCCTCGGGGGCGAGCCGCAGCCCGGCGCGGGCCGCGCCCACCGCGCCGCGCGGGTCGCCCTCCTCCAGCCGCAGCACGACGAGGCGGTGCGCGACGTCGATGACCCGCGCGGGCGCCTCGAACTCCAGGTCGTGGTCGGCGAGCCAGGCGTACCGGCCGCGCGGCCGGTCGGCGAGGAGCGGGCCGCGGACGAGGTCCAGCGCGTACGCCATGTAGGCGGTCTCGGACGCCGGCTCGGCCGCCGACCGCCACACCAGCCACCGGAACACGTTCAGGTCGACGCGCACCTCGGAGCCGAGCCGGATCCGGCCCCGGTCGTCGTAGTACAGGTTGGGGCGGCCCCGGGCGTCGCGGCCGAGCCAGTCCGACACGCGGGCCACGCACGCGTCGCGGACCCCGGCGGAGACGCCGCGCGGCCAGACCGCGCCGGACAGCACCGTCGGATGGACGCCCTCCGGGTGCGCCGCGAGGTACACCAGCAGCTCCGTGCACAGCTCGCGGCGGGACTCGTCCATCGGCCCCGGCGCGTCGACCTCGATCGGGCCGAGCAGCCGGACCTCCACCGACGACTCCTGCGCGGTCGGCGGCTCCTCGCCTCCGGCGAGGCCGGGCAGCTCCACCGGCTCCAGCCGCGCGGCCGTGCGGAACAGCTCGAACACGCCGCGGTAGTCGTCGTCGCCGACCAGCTGCGCCTCGACGTCGAAGCCGAGCACGCCGGCCGTCAGGCGCCCGGCGGCGTCGACGTCCCACGTCCAGGTGGCGCCCTGCACGTCGCCGGGCACGAGGTAGCCGGCGGCCATCCGGGTGCCGGTGCGGGCCAGCGCGACGAGCCGGTCGGCGTCCCGCTCGGGGGGCTGGTCGGCCATGATCAGGTAGTGCGGCATCCACGCCTCGCCGAACACGCCGCGGCAGCGCCCGGTGAGCACCGAGTCGACGCCGGACGCGGCCAGCGCCTGCCGCACCTCCTCGCTGCGGCCCTCCAGCTCGGGCAGCGCGTCCTCCAGCGTCGGGACGGACCGGACCCGGTCGGGGGCGATCTCCGCCAGGCCCTCGCCGAGCTCGGCGTCGAACCCGACGAGCGTGATCCGCATGTGGTCGGACCAGCGGTTGGTGGCCAGCTCCAGCGCGACCGCCGACAGCACGGCGCGGCGGGTCTCCTCGGGCCCGCGCAGCGCGATCAGCCCGTGCGCGGCCTCCAGGTCGACGAGGATGCGGCCGTTGTCGTTCGTGCCGATCGAGACCAGGCCGGGGTAGGGGGCGAGGACGTCGGCGAGGTCGGAGGCCTCCAGGCCCGGCAGCGCGTCGGCGCCCAGCCGCCACACCTGCCCGTCGTCGAACGCCTGCCAGGGCGCGGGCGGGTTCCGGTCGGCGGGCGCGATCCACAGGTCGAGGCTGCCGCGCCCGAGGTGCACGCCGTAGATGGTCGGCAGGGCGCGCCCGCCCGCCGCCATCGACTTGGACATGTGCCGAAGCCCGAGGTCGAGCAGCCGCGCCGCGTCGTCGTCGGCGCCGATCCGCAGGGCCCGCTCCGCCTCGACGGCCGCCCCCTCCGGCCGGACGATCATGTGCCCGAACGCGCGGTGCCACATCTGGGTGCGGCGCCGCCGGCCGAGCGCGCCGAGCAGCCCGGCGGCGAGCAGCGACGCCGCGGCGAGTCCGTGCGGCCAGCTCACGTCGAACCTGTCGCCGGTCTCGGCCGAGGGCCTCTCCGTCCCGCCGTCGTGCGCGGGCGGCTGCGCGGTCTCCGTCCTCTCCGGCCCTGACTTCTCCGGCGCGGGCGCCTTCGGCTCGGTGTGCTGCGGCGCCGGGGTCGGCGAGGCCGACGGCCGCGGGACGACCGGCGGGGCCTGCGACGCGGGCGGCTGCGTCGGCTCGGCTTCGTGTGTGGGCGGCTCGTGCGTGGGCGGCGCCTGATGGGTCGGTGGCGCCTGATGCGCAGGCGGCGTCTGCTGCGCCGGCGGGGTGGGCTTCGGCGCCGCGGGCGGGGCCGGGTTCGGCCTGGCGGGCGCGTCGGGGACGGCGTGCCCGTGCCGGAAGTAGTCCTGGAGGTCCTTGGTGGGGATGACCTGCGCGTGCTTGGCGTCCGCGGGCATCTCCAGGATCCAGCCGGGACGGATCAGGCTCGCGATCGTCAGCCGCGTCCCGTCCGGCTGGATGTGGCCCTTGTTGAGGGAGTAGATCTCGTTGTAGCGGCGGCCCTCGCCGAGGCACTTCTCGGCGATCTCCCACAGGGACTCGTGGTGCCGGCCCTCGGGCGGACGCACCCGGTAGATCTTGGTGGTGGCGGCCTTCTCGGCCGGGCTCGCGGCGAGGTTCTCGGCGGCCGGGGCGGCGGCGGGCCGCTCCGGCGCCTCGGGGATCTGGTGGAACTCCGCCGCCTGCGGCTGCATCTGCACGGCGGGCGGACGCTGGGCCAGCCCGCCGGAGAGCGCCGGCATGATCGAAGTGGTGGCGGTGAACAGCAGCAGCGCCGCCACGACGAGCCGGTGCACGAGCGACTGCGTCCCGCCCGCGAGCGGCACCCGCGCGGGGACGCCGACGCCGCGGATCCCCGCGTACACCTCGACGACCACGCACGCCGCGAGCTGGATCCAGGCGAGCCACACCAGCACCACGAGGATCGCGATGAGCGAGCCGGGGCCCACCCGGTGCGTGAGGTCGGACGCGGACGGCACGTGGTCCGGCAGCGGCGAACCGAAGATCGTCAACAGCGCGAACGGGACGCCGGCCATCAGCGCGGCGAGCAGGACGAGCGCCCCGATCCCCGCCAGCACGTCGCCCGCGCTGCGCTGCCTCCGCACCCGGACGGGTGTCCTGCGCTCCTGCCGCGTCACCATCGCGCCCCTGCCGTTCTCCGGTCCCTGGACGTCGTCCTCATGGTAGATCTGTTCTCGCCGATGCTCACGGGTTCGTTCCTCCCGGTCCGCCCGTGACGGGGCGGGCGGTCGCGCTGGAGGTCATCTGGAACTCGCCGAAGCCCGGAATGATCCCGAGCAGCTGGGGCCGCACGCTGATCCGCACGCTGACGGCGACCTCCTGCTCGTCGGCGTCGCACCGTGACCCGGTCACCTGGTCGCTGTAGGAGGCCAGCAGGTCGCACGCCGCCGCGCGGGCCTTGCCGGGGTCGAGGACGGGCTTGCCGGTCTGCCGCAGGGCGTCGGGGTCGATCTGGTTCGCGCCCGCGCGGGCGGCCTGCTCGGCCATGTCAGCCGCGCGCTGCCGGGCGTGGATGGCGAGGCCGCCGTCCACGAGCAGCCCGGCCAGCAGGATGACGACCGGGGTGAACAGCACCGTGTACATCGCGATCGTGCCCCGGTCGCGACCGTCGCCGACGGCCCGTGCCTCCGGCCGGCCCCGCCGTCCCGGCGCCTTGCGCGGTCCCGTCATGGCGTGTCCTCCGGCGGCTCGTCGTCCGTCCCGCGGAAGGTGTAGGTGTCGACGGGCGCGATCGCGTGCCCCTGGAGCCGCTTGCTGCCGGGCAGCCCGATGAACGCCAGGTCGCCGAGGTCGACGTCGCAGGTGATGGTCACGTCGACGCTGCCGCCCGGCCCCCAGCCGGACACGTCGGTCTCCACGGTGGGGCCGCCGGAGCACCAGGAGGTGCCGCGCAGCCCGGCGGACGCGGTGTCGGAGGCGAGGCCCTCCGCGTCTCCCGCGCTGCGCGCGATGGACGCGGCGCGGGCGGCGTCGCGGGCCGCGCCGTCCACCTGGCTCTTGGCGTCCACCATGCGCCCCGCGCCCGCGAGGAACAGCAGGAACGCGACGAAGATGGGCGTGACGAGGACCATCTCCAGCGACATGGACCCGCCGTCGGCGACGAGGCGCGGCAGGCGGGCCCTCATCCGCCCACTCCCCGCTGGCACGCCGTCCCGGAACCGACGTCGGGACGGAAGCACTCGATCGGGCCCTGCGAGCGCTGCGACACGTGGAACCTCATGAACGGGACGACCTGGACGGCCTCGCCGCTGACCTCGACCCAGCGCTCGTCGTTCTCCTCCCCCGCCCGGACCTGGAGCCCGCCGAGCAGGTTCGGCCCGATCTCGCGCACGCTGGAGGACGCCTTCGCGGTCGCCGCGCCCTCCCAGCCGCCGCCGACCGGGGAGGTGCGCGCGACGCGGGCGCCCGACTGCGCCGCCGCGAGGGCGACGTGCCGGGCGTGGAAGACCATGGCGAACTGCACCGCGGCGAGCATCATCATGATGAGGACCGGGGTGAGCAGCGCCCACTCCATCGACGAGGCGCCCGCGTCGGAGGAGGCGCCGGGTTCCCTGGGCCGCACGGCGATCAGCCCGTGTTGATGCTGTTGGCCTTGTCCTGGATCTTCTTCTGGATCACCGCCCCGATCGTGATCGCGATCAGCGCGAGGATCGCGGTGATGATCGCCCATTCGATCGCGGACGCGCCGCGGCACCGCTCCTCCTCGTCCCGCAGTCGCGCCAGGCGGGTGCCGAGCAGGGCGCGCAGGTAGACGACGGCCGGGTCGTTCAGGGGATTGAGCGGGCTCATCGTGACAGCTCCAGGGGCGTGGGTCGGTGAACGGGTCGGGGAAGGTTCGCGGTCATGAGGCCAGCACCCGCATGAGGGCCGGATAGGCGAGGAAGATCAGGAAGCCGGCGCACAGGAACAGCTGCGCGATGAGCATCGACTGGGAGCGCTCGCCCGCCTTGCCCTCCAGCTCCGACAGCTCGCGGCTGCGCATCGACGCGGCGCGGGCGGCGAGGGACTTGCGGATCTGGGCGCCGTCGTCGGACACCAGCGCGAGCGCGCCGGCGAGGTCGCGCAGCTCGGCGATGTCGACCTCCTCGCCGAGACCGCCGAGCGCCTGCCAGGGCGTCTGGCCGGTGATGCGCGCGTTGGCCAGGGCGTCGCGGATGCGGTGCATGGCCCAGCCCTCGCCGACGTTCGAGGCGGTCATCAGCGCCTCGGGGACGCCGCGGCCGCCCGCGAGGTTCATCGACACCAGGTCGAGGAACGCGCCGACGACGTGCCGGAAGTCCTGCCGGCGCGACTGCGCCTCCTGCCGGAGCTGCATGTCGGGGAAGAAGAAGAACAGGCCGGCGAACAGCACGCAGATCCACACCGGGACGGCGACCGAGGAGCCGAGCCCGAGCAGCGTGAAGTAGGCGACGACCAGCGGGATGAACACCAGCGCGGCGGCGGGCAGCAGGAACTTGGTGGCGAGGAACGCCTCCAGCGACCGCTCGGTGATCGCCAGGTCGGCGCGGACCGACCGCAGCCGCCAGCCGCGCGCCTCGCACATCCGCGCCAGTTCCCGTCCGAGCTTCTCCCGCGTCCCGCCGAACCGTCCCGGCGTCGGCGCCGGCGTCCCGGACCGCCGCTGCTCCAGGTCGCGGCGGCGGGCGGCGTCGAGCGCCGCCATCCGCGCGGCGAGGCCGGGCCGCGACGGGAACAGCGCGCGGAAGAGCACGTACAGGCCGAACCCGACGACGGCCCCGGCGATCATCGCGGCGTTCACGGGACGCCACCGCCCTCGGCGGCGCGGCCCTGCCAGCCCGCGACGGTGCTCGGCACCTCGCCGGGCACGCCGGGCTGGGCGGCCCCGCGCGGCTCGCTGAGGAACCGGCCGGGCATCTCGTACCGCGACAGGCGGCGCAGCCACAGGAAGGCGGCGCCGTACAGGGCGACGACGATGCAGAGGACGAGCTGCCCGAGGACGTCGTCGTACGGCTCGACGTAGGAGTGGTTGAACACGGCGAGC
>NZ_JBEZJP010000377.1:0-8250 GCF_040653175.1 Actinomadura sp. NPDC048032 | reverse complement strand
AGGCGGCGCCGTACAGGGCGACGACGATGCAGAGGACGAGCTGCCCGAGGACGTCGTCGTACGGCTCGACGTAGGAGTGGTTGAACACGGCGAGCGCCAGGGCCGTCCCGACGGACACGGCGACGACGATCCGGACGCTGCGCCGGGTCGCGCGGCGGTCGGCCTCCACGCGGCGGCGCATGTCCAGCTCGGCGCGGGCCGAGTCGGCGAGGGCGCCCAGCATGTCGCGCAGCCCGGGGCCGCGCAGCTTGGCGTTCAGGATCAGCGCGGCGATCACCAGGTCGGCGGACGGGTCGTCCAGGTCGTCGGCGAACCGGCGCAGCGCCTCCGGCATCGGGACGCGGGTGTGCAGCCGGTCGACGAGGTTGCGCAGCGGCTGCTGGAGGGCCGGCGCGGCGGCGCGCTGGGAGGCGGGGATGGCCTGCTCCAGCCCGACGGCGCCGGCGATGGTGTCGCGGAGCGACTCCGTCCACGCGGCGAGGGCCTCCAGCCGCGCCATGCCCCTGCGCTCCTCGGCGGCGCCGCCCGCCAGGCCGTTCCAGGCGAGGACGAGCGCGCCGGTGCCGGCGGCGGCGATCGGCCAGCGCGTCACGATCAGCACGACGGCGCCGACGATGACGGCGAGGGCGGTGCGGGTGGTGAGGGTGCGGACCAGGTCCTCGCGGCTGCGGCCGCGGGCGGGCCCGCGGCGCGGCGGCAGCCCGCGCATCGCGACGATCAGCAGCAGGAGGCCGCCGCCGACCGCGGCGCCGGTGACGACGGCGAGCATCACGTCCGGCGCGTACATCAGCCGTCACCCCCGCGCGTCACCAGGAACCTCCGGCGGACGGGTCGTAGCCGTGCTCGACCAGGTCGGCGATGCACGCGATGGGCGCCGCGGGGACGGCGTACCCGGCGGGCCCGAGCGCGAAGATCTCCGAGGACAGCACGCGCCCGTCCACGCCGGTGACCTCCCGGACGCTGGCCACGTAGCGGCGCAGCCGGCCGCCGGAGGCGTAGTCGTTGCGCTTCTCGATGAACACCACGAAGTCGATCGCGCCCGCGATCAGCATGTGGGTCGCCTCGACCGGCAGCCGCTCCTCGGACTGGATCGCGTACGTGGCGACGCGGTTGAAGACCTCCGCCGAGGAGTTGGCGTGGATCGTCGACAGGGATCCGTCGTTGCCCTGCGTCATCGCGTTCAGCATCGTGACGATCTCGTCGCCGAGGACCTCGCCGACGATCACCCGGGACGGGTTCATCCGCAGCGACCGGCGGACCAGCTCGGCCATCGAGATCGCGCCCTGGCCCTCGGAGTTCGGCAGCCGCTGCTCGAACGCGACGCAGTTCGGGTGCAGCTCGGGGAACGCGTCGAGGCCGAGTTCGAGGGCGCGCTCGACGGTGATCAGCCGCTCGTGCGGCGGGATCTCGTTGGCGACGGCGCGCAGCAGCGTCGTCTTCCCCGCGTTGGTCGCGCCCGCGATCATGATGTTCTTGCGGGCGTGCACGGCGGCGCGGAAGAACTGCCCGACCTCCTGCGTGATCGTGCCGTTGCCGACCAGGTCGGCGAGGAACACCTTGCCGAGGCGGGCGCGGCGGATCGACAGCGCGGGGCGGACGGTCACGTCCATCACCGCCGACAGCCGCGACCCGTCCGGGAGCCGCAGGTCCAGCTGCGGGTTCGCGGTGTCGAACGGGCGCGAGGACAGCCCGCTGTAGGCGGCGAGGATCTGGATCAGCTCGACCAGCTCCTCGTCGCTCTCGGCGACGGGCTCGCCCATGGCCTCGCGGCCGTCGGCGTAGCCGAGGAACACGCGGTCGCAGCCGTTGATGTCGATGTTCTCGATCTCGGGGTCCTCCAGCAGCGGCTGGAGCCGGCCGACGCCGAACAGGGCCGCGTGCACGCCGGCGGCGAGGGCCTCCTCCTCTTCGGCGTTCGGCGGCCGGCGCCCCGAGGTGATCTCGCCGCGCGCGAACTCCTCCAGCACCTGGCCGATCAGGGCGCGGGCGAACTGCCGCTCGTCCTCCCCGGACATCGGCGGGAGCCCGTTGGCGGCGTCCAGCCGGCGCTGCCGGGCCAGCCGGTCGCCGACCTCCTGGCGGAGACGTTTGACCAGAGCGTGGTCCATCTAGCGCCTCCCCTCCTCGTGCCCGCCGCCCGCGGCCACGTGCGGCGCCTGCCGCGGCGGCGGCGGTCCCTGCGGCGGCTGCTCGGGCGGTCCCGGCGGGAGCGGGACGTCGTGCCCCGCGGGAGGCGCTCCGGGGGGCCCGGCGGGAGGCGCGGCGGAGACCGCGGCGGGCAGGCGCCCGACCAGGTCGGCGGCGACCTCGCGCGCCGACCGGATGAGCAGCGAACGGTCCAGCCGCCCGCCCCAGCTGCCGGACAGCAGGTCGGCGCCCTTCGGGTCGAGGGCCAGGCCGCCGAGGACGGTGACGTCCGGCGGCGGAGGGCCCTGCGCGGCGTCGGCGGCGCGGCCGCGCACCCCCGCGAGGATCCGGTCGACCTCGGCGATGGAGCCGCGGAAGTCGCGCGGGTCGGCGAGCACCAGCACGCCGACGGGCGGCCCGCCGCGCAGCTCCGCGGTCAGCGCGGCGACGCGCTCGCGCAGGTGGGCGACCTGCTCCAGGGTGGCCCTGGTGAGCAGGACGACGAGGTCGGCCTCGTGCATGAGGTCGATCAGCGGGCTGGCCGCGCCGAGCCGCCCGCAGTCGGCGATCACGTCGACGGGGGCGAGGCCGGCGAACGCCCGGCCGAGCGGCCCCCACAGCCACGTCATCGCGTGCGCCTGCTCGGCGTTGGTGACGCCGACGAGCACGTCGAGGCCGCCGGAGAGCCGCTGGCAGTGCTCGGCGACCTGGTCGGGGCGCAGCCCGCGGCGGGCCGTGGCGGCGAGGCTGAGCAGCCCGCGCGAGGGGTTGAGCATGCCGCCGTCGGCGTCGCCGTCCGGCTGGGCGGAGGGCAGCCGGTAGACCAGGTCGCCGCCCGCCTGGTCGCATTCGGCGACGAGTACGGGACGCGGCCACACGGCGCCGAGCGCGACCGCCGCGGTCGTGACGCCCGGCGCGCCCTTGTCGGCCGCCAGCGCGATGAGTGCCACCGTCAGTTACCGCCCGTGCCTGGGCCCGGGGTGCCGGCTCCGGGGGTGCCGGCTCCGGGAGTGCCGGCTCCGGGAGTGCCGGTTCCGGGGACGGGCTGGACGCCGTTGCCGCCGTCCGAGCCCTCGGGCGCCGCGGGCGGCACCGAGACGTTCGTGCCGGGCGGGAGCAGCGCGAGCGCGACCGTCCCGGCGGAGGCCGCCTGCGTCACCCGCGCCGCGTCGGCCGGGAGCACGGCGACGTCGACGCTCGTCTGCTCGGACCGCAGCCGCGTCGGGCCGCCGCCGTCCCCGGCGCCGACGTTCAGCACGACCGCGTCCCGCGCGAGGACGGTCCCGGCGCGCGGGCCGCCGCCCGTCCCGCCGCCGACCGCGAACAGGGTGACGTGCGCGCCGCGGGTGACGTTCCCGGAGGGCATCTGGCCCGGCTTGAGCGCGAGCCCGACGACGAGCCGGCCGCTGGTGGGCGCGTCGGCCGGGCTGATCATGGAGTTGGTCAGCAACGCGCCCTTCACCAGCGGGACGGCCGCGAAGTACCGGCTCACCTTCGCCCGCTCGGACCACTTGAGGTACTGGATGCCGGTGTCGCCGATCTGCACCTCTTCGAGGGCGCCCGCCGGGATCCGCTGCCCGGCCGCGACCGGCTGGGCGATGCGGATCGCCGAGACCCGCTCGCCGCTGGCCATCACGAGGTAGGCGCTGGCGAGGGCGCCGCCGAGGATCAGTAGCACCGCCAGCGCGGCGAGCGCCGGTCTGCGCTCGCGCGAGGACGCGGGGAGCCGCTGCCCTCCCGAGGTGCCGAGCCCCGACCGGCCGAGTCCCGTCCCGCCGGACGAGCCCGCCGCGCCGCCGCCGGAGATGGTCGACTGGTTGGCCTTCATCGCGCTGCCCACGCGCTCCTTCCCGCCCTGACCCGGCCCCGTCCCACCGGAGTCCGCGTCGTCGAGCGATCCATGCTCGCGGGGGCGGAGAGGTCACGTCAATGGATTCGCGGGAGCCGAGCGCCCCCATATCCGAGCACACGGCGATGACCTGCGAATTCACGGATCACATGGCCACTTACCACCAGTCACATCCGTCACTGACCCCCGGGCCGGACGGGCGGGAGGGCCCGTCCGGTCACGGTTTCAGGCCGATGAGGCGCGCGAGCAGGGTCGACGTGTGGTCGAAATAGGCGGCCCGTTCCTCGATCACGTTGTTGTACTGGCCGAACAATTCGAAGCTGACAGTCCCATACAAAGCGGCCCACGCGGTGAACGCCCGCGCCATGACGTCGCCGGGGACGTCCAGGGGGAGCATCGCGCGTGCGCGGGCCATGTCCTCGGCGATGGCGGCCGGCGGCGGGGGGCACGGCCCGGCGGGGTCGAGCTCCCCGGCGGCGTGCGCCTCGGCGACGATCCGCGCCATGACGACGGTGTCCCGCACGGCGGCGGGGACGGTCTCCTCCGGGGCCTTGTAGCCGGGGACCGGCGACCCGTAGAGCAGCGCGTACTCGTGCGGGTGCGCGAGGGCCCACTCCCGGACGGCGCGGCACACGGCGAGCCAGCGTCCGCCGTAGTGCTCCGCGCCGGCCCCGGCGTCGGCGCGCTCGACGGCCTCGCCGACCGCGTTGTAGCCGTCGATGATCAGCGCGGTCAGCAGGTCGTCGCGGCTCGGGAAGTACCGGTAGATCGCCGACGACACCATGCCCATCTCGCGGGCGACCGCGCGCAGGGACAGCCCCGCGGCGCCCTCGGTGGCGAGCTGCCGCCTCGCGATCTCGGTGATCTCCCGGACCATCTCCGCCCGGACCCGCTCGCGCGCCGTCTGCCCCGCGCTCATGCCCACCTCCTCGGGGACGGCCTTCCGCCGGCCCCTTCGTCCTGCCCGTCCTCCGGAGGCTAGCAGAGCGCCGTGCTCTTTTGAGAGCGACGAACTTGTTCGAGAGCACTGCTCTTGACAACACCGCTCTCCTCAGAGAGCATTGCTCTCATAACGGAGCACCGAACAAGGAGCCGGCCATGCGAAGCCTCACGACCCTGCACGACGACTACGCGCTGCGCGGACGCATCGACGACGCCGCGCCCGTCACCAGCGCCTCCACCGTCCTGATCGACGCGCCGGCCGCGCGGGTCTGGGAGGTCCTGGCCGACCTGCGCGGCTGGGAGGCCTGGGCGCCCGACTTCAGGCTCCGCGAGCTGGACGCCGTCGAGCCGGGCCGGGAGTTCCGCTGGAGCCAGGGCGGCACGCCCCTGCGGTCCCGCTTCGCCGTGGTCGACCCCGGCCGGGAGCTGAGCTGGACGGGCACCTTCCTCGCGCTCTACCGGGCCGTGGACCGGCTGGTCCTGGCCGACGAGGGCGGCCGGACCCGCGTGACCGTGCAGGAGTCGCTGGACGGTCCGCTGATCCGGCTGATCTACGGGGAGCACAAGCTCCGCGCGGGCCACGAGGCCCGGCTGGCCGCCCTCAAGGACCACGTCGAGGCCTCCGCCTGAGGCGGAGCGCGGAACACCGAGCACACACCACTGGGCACACACCACCGGGCACACACCACCGGGCACACACCACCGTCAGGGAGAGAACCATGGGCAAGCACGTGATCGTCGGAGCCGGGCAGGTCGGGACGCACCTCGCCGAACTGCTGACCGGGCGGGGGCACGACGTCGTCGTCGTGACCCGGTCCGGGTCGGGTCCGGACGGGGTCGAGCGGGTCGCGGCGGACGTCGCCGACCGGGACCGCCTCACCCGGATCGCCAAGGGGGCCGACGCGCTCTACAACTGCGTCAATCCGCGGTACCACCGGTGGACGCAGGACTGGCCGCCGATGGCCGCGTCCCTCCTCGGGACCGCCGAGGACACCGGGGCCGTCCTCGTGACGCTGAGCTGCCTGTACGGATACGGGCCGGTGGACGGGCCGATGACCGAGGACCTGCCGCTCGCCGCGACCGGCGCCAAGGGGCGGGTGCGGGCGAGGATGTGGAAGGACGCCCTGGCCGCGCACGAGGCGGGCCGCGCGAGGGTCACCGAGCTGCGCGGGTCCGACTACTACGGGCCGCGCAGCACCGACCAGGCCTACATCGGCGAGACGCGGTTCGTGAAGCCGCTGCTGGCGGGCAAGCGCGTCCTGTACTTCAGCGACCCGTCCGTCCCGCACGCGTGGACGTACCTGCCGGACGTCGCGCAGGCCCTCGCCATCGCCGGGACGGACGAGCGCGCCTGGGGGCGGCCCTGGCACGTCCCCACCGGCCCGGCGGTGTCCACGGTCGAGGTCGGGGAGCGGCTGTGCGAGAGCGCCGGAGCGCCGGCGCCGCGCATCAGCGAGGTTCCCCGCGCGGTCTTCAACGCGGCCGGGCTCCTCTCACCGATGCTCAGGGAGCTGCGGGAGACGCGGTACCAGTTCGACAAGCCCTACATCCTCGACTCCTCGGCCTTCGAGTCGACTTTCGGGATGGCCCCGACACCGCTGGACGACGCCCTGAAGGCGGTCGTGTCGGCTTCCCGGATGGCGGAGGGGACGGGTAATTAAGCTAGGCCCGGTTGTCCCGCGGACGTCGGAGGGCTCGGATGCGGATCTCGTTCACGGCGTTGACCGGCGGGGGCCCCCGCGACGTGGTGCTCAACCTCGACTCCGAGGCCACCGTGGACGGCGTCGCCCAGACGCTCGCCGCCACGCTGGACGGCCGTCCCGCGGTCCCCGCCCCGCGCTTCTCCAAGGACGCGCTGCTGTCCCGGGGCGCGCGCAAGGCCCTCTGGATGGACGGCCGGATGCTGGACCCGCAGGCGCTCGCCGTGAAGGAGCTGCGGGACGGCGCCGTCGTGGCGGTCGAGCGGCGCGGCGCCGCCGCGACCGTGCTGACCGAGCCGACCGGGCTGGTCGAGGTGCGCGTCGTCGGCGGCCCGGCCGCCGGGTCCGTGCACCGGCTGGGGCTCGGCGTCTGCACGATCGGGTCCGGGAACGACGTCGACGTGGTGCTGGACGACCCGTCCGTCCCGGCCCGGTCCCTGCGGCTGACGGTCGAGCGCACGGCCGTCCAGGTCGAGGCGTCCGCCCTGACGATGCAGGGGGCGGTCGTCCTGGACGGGACGCCCCTCGGCGCGAAGACGGCGTGGCCGATGGGAGCGCTGCTGACGGTGGGGGCCAGCGTGCTCGCCCTCGCGCCTTGCGCCGCCCCCGACACCCACCTGGAGCCCCTGCCTGAGGGCGGCCTCGCGTTCAACCGGCCGCCGCGGCTGAACCGGCCGCGGCGGGCGCGGACGCTGGAGGTGCCGAAGCGCCCCGAACGCAACCCGCGCGAGCGGCTCCGGCTCTTCGGCGCGCTGCTGTTCTCGGCGTTCGGGCTCGCCATGGCGTTCGGGCTCGGCCAGTGGTGGTGGGCGCTGTTCGCGCTGGCCTGGCCGGTGATGACGCTCGGCGAGTGGCTCGGCGACCGGATGCACGGCCGCAAGTCCTACAAGAAGTCGCTGAAGGAGTATCACCGCAAGGCGGGCGAGTTCGACGGCGAGCTGGAGCGGCTGCGGCGCGAGGACGAGGCCGAGCGCCGCGCGCTGCACCCCGACGCCGCCGAGGTCCTGCTCACCGCGACGGGCCCGCGGCGCCGCCTGTGGGAACGCCGCCGGGACGACCCCGACGTCCTGCACCTGCGGGTGGGCCTCGCCGACCTGCCCGCCCGCATCGAGCTGACCGGGGACGCCGAGCCGGCGGGCGGCGCCGGAGGCGAGCGGGCGGGGCGGGAGGGGCCGTCCTCCGACGGGCGCGGGCTCCGGGTCCCGAAGGCCCGGCAGGTCCCCGTGGTGCTGCCCCTCACCGAGCTGGGCGTCGTCGGGCTGACCGGGCCCCGGCACGCCTCGCGCGCCCTGGCCCGCTGGATGGTCGCGCAGGCCGCCGCCCTGCACAGCCCCCGCGACCTGGCCATCGTCGTGCTGTCCGCCGACCAGAACGCCGGGCACGAGTGGAACTGGGTGCGCTGGCTGCCGCACTGCGCGCCGCGCGAGGGCGAGGACTGCGTGGCCCTCGTCGGCACCGATCCCGAGTCGGCGGCGCACCGCGTCACCGAACTGGCGATCCGGGTGACCGAGCGGCGGCGGGCCGCGCAGGCCGAGTCGTCGTTCTTCGGCCAGGGCGGCCGGCCCGCCGACGGCGCGCCGTACAACATCCTGATCGTCCGGCGCCGGAGAGCGCGTCGGAGGGGACTTCTAC
>NZ_JBEZJP010000376.1:0-8264 GCF_040653175.1 Actinomadura sp. NPDC048032 | reverse complement strand
TCCAGGTCGGTGGTGCCCAGTGCCTTGCCGGAACGGATGTAGAACGGGACGTCGGCCCAGCGCCAGTTGTTGATGCGCAGGCGCAGCGCCGCGTAGGTCTCGGTGGTCGAACCCTCGCGGACGCCCTCGGTGGCGAGGTAGCCGTCGTACTGGCCGCGGACGACATCGCCGGGCGCGACGGTCTCGACGGCGCGCAGCACCCGCCACTTCTCGTCGATGAAGGCGCGGGCGTCGGTCGACGGCGGCGGGTCCATGGCCAGGAGCGCCAGGATCTGCAGAAGGTGGTTCTGAACGACATCGCGGATCGTGCCGTTGGCGTCGTAGAACGAGCCGCGGTCGGCGACGTCGAAGTCCTCGGCCATGGTGATCTGCACGTTGTCCACGTAGTGACGGTTCCAGATCGGCTCCAGGAGCATGTTCTCGAACCGGAACATCAGCAGGTCCTCGATCGGCTCCTTGCCGAGGAAGTGGTCGACGCGCCTCAGATGGTCCTCGTCGAAGAACTCCAGCAACTCGGCGTTCAACGCCCGCGCCGACTCCAGGTCATTGCCGAACGGCTTTTCGACGACCATTCGGGCGTTCCTGTTCAGGCCCACCTTGGCCAGGCCCCCCGCGACCGTCGCGAACAGCGAAGGAGGAACCGCCAGGTAGTGAGTGAGGAATCCCGCGTCGCCGACCTCGCGACGGATCGCATCGAAGGTGGCGCCGTCGGTGTAGTCGCCCGCGACGAGTCGCAGGTTCCCTGCGAACTTGTTGAACGCCGCGTCGTCCACGTTGTCGTACTTGGCCTCGCAGGCCTCCCGGGCCCGACTTCGCAGCCCGGCCAGGTCGAGGTCGGTCTTGGCGACCCCCACGACCGGCTGGTCCAGCACCCCGTCCGCCGTCAGCCGGTACAACGCCGGCAGCAGCATCTTGTACGCCAGGTTCCCGGTGATCCCAAACAGCACCAACGCGTCGGCCCGCTCCATCGCCAGCCCCCTCTCGTCGGCTCACAGCTTGCCGTCCCGGCCATGCGGTGAACAAGGCCCCGGGGGCGCGGGTGCCTGTCACTCGGCGAGTTGATTGTCGTTGACACGAGTGGCTTTCATAAATATTGTGTGAGTGCGTTGTTGCGAGTCTTTGTCGTGCAAAGAACCTCCGATGGCTCCGATCAGTCACCACCTGTCCGTGCCGTGTCGCCAGATCGTCGGTATCGGCTGGGCTGACCGCTGAGCTACTTGTCCGTTCGCATTTGGAGCGGTCCAGCCTCGAATTGACGCTGCGCAACTGTACGGAGCCGCCGTGCGCATCCCATCGCCACCGCCGACCCGGATCCCCAGCCCACCCGGAAGACTGCCGGTCATCGGCCACAGCCTGTCCCTGATGCGTGACCCGCTGGCCTTCATGGAGTCACTACGACCGTACGGCGACGTGGTCCGCGTCTCCATCGGCCGCCTTCCCGTGTACGTGGTGACCTCGTCGTCGCTCGTCCATCACCTTCTCGTGGCGGAGGCGGGCAACGTGGAGAAGGGGAAGCTCTTCGACAAGGTCCGGCCCCTGATCGGCAACGGCGTCTTCACCTCGAACGGCGCCTTCCACATGCGTCAGCGGCGGCTGCTCCAGCCCGCCTTCCACCGCGACCGCATCGCCGGTTACACCCGCGTCATGAGCGAGGAGACCGCGCGGCGGGCCGGGGAATGGCGGCCGCAGCAGGTGCTCGACGTCCAGCGGGAGCTCTTCGACCTGACGTTGAAGATCATCGCCGCCACGCTGTTCGCCACCGACCATGCCCGCGAGGTCGTCGCGGAGTTCCAGCGGAACTTCCCGCGCATCGTCGCGGGGATCGGCTGGCGCACCATCGCGCCGACGCCGCTGGCCGAACGGCTTCCCGTGCCGGCCAACCGCCGGTTCGACGAGGCGACGCGGGGACTGCGCCGGGCGATCCACGAGACGATCGCGAGGTATCGGGCCGACGGTCGCGACCACGGCGACATTCTCTCCATGCTGCTCG
Organism: Actinomadura sp. NPDC048032; assembly: GCF_040653175.1. Taxonomy (NCBI): domain Bacteria; kingdom Bacillati; phylum Actinomycetota; class Actinomycetes; order Streptosporangiales; family Thermomonosporaceae; genus Actinomadura; species Actinomadura sp. NPDC048032. The sequence goes on along the minus strand of NZ_JBEZJP010000376.1, from coordinate 6,274 downwards.
CGGCCAAGGACGAGCGCACGGGTGAGGGCATGAGCGACGAAGAGATCCACGACGAGGTCATCGCGTTGCTCGTGGGGGGCACCGAGAGCACCGCGCTGACCCTGTCCTGGCTGTTCTACGAACTCGGACGGCATCCGGAGCTGGAGGCACGGCTCCACGCGGAGATTCGTACCGTTCTGGGAGACCGGCAGATCGGGTTCGAGGACGTCGGTGAGATGACCTTCGTGCGGGCCCTCATCACCGAGACGCTCCGGCTCCACCATCCCATCTGGATCGTGATGCGCAGAGCGCGATCGCCGATCGACCTCGGAGGTGTACGGATTCCCCGGGGAGCGGAGATCGTCTTCAGCCCCCACACGCAGCAGCTGGACCCCGACCTCTTCCCCGAGCCTCATCGGTTCGTGCCCGGTCGTTGGCTGTCATCGTCCGCTCCCGTGCCCCGGGAGTGTTTTCTGCCGTTCGGGGCGGGTCGCCGCGTGTGCCTGGGCGATGCGTTCGCCTGGACCGAGATGACGGTGACCGTCACCACCATCGCCGCCCACTGGTCGCTGACCCCTGCCCCGGGGAGCCGCGTGCGTCCACTCGCACTCGCGACCGTGTACCCCCGCGACCTGCGAATGGTCCTCGATCCGCGTCCCCAGTGAGTGATCTTCCTCATGAGCGATCCTGCCCTGACCGTTGAAATACCTGCGCTGTACTGTCCGCTGCGCACCCGGACACACCCGATGCTCGCCGAGTTGGAACAGCGCGGAAACGACTGGATGGCCGCCCACGGATTCCACGAGAACGAGCGCCTGTGGCGGCGTGTCCAGGAGAGCAACGCCGCCGAGTTCTTCGCCCGGATCTGCCCGGACGCCGCGCCCGAACGGCTCCAGATGGCCATCGACTGGAGTTACCTCATGTTCGTCTTCGACGATGTTCTGGACGAGGCCCAGGTGACCGGGGCCTCACAGGGATTCGTCGACATCGCGTCGCGCGTCGTGCGGACGCTGGCGGATCCGGGCTGCGAGATGATGGCCGGCGACGACCCGTTCCGCGCTCCCGTCCAGGACCTGGCGCACCGCCTCCGGCGATACGCCACCCCCGCCCAGATCGGCCGCCAGCTGGACGCGCACCGCGCGTGGCTGCTCGGGGTCGCGTGGGAGATCAACTGCCGGCTCCGAGGCGCCGTGCCGACTCTCAACGACTACACCGCCATGCGCCCGGTGTTCGCCGCCGCCGATCCGACGCTGGTATGGGCCGAGATCGCGCTCGGCGCGCCCATCCCGGAGGGCGAGATGTTCTCCCGCGAAGTATCCGCACTGCAAGAGATGGCGGCGACCTACGCCGCCTTCAGCGACGATCTGTACTCGCTCGGCAAGGACCTGTGGTTCACACAACGCCATGGAGACGGGAATCCGAGCGGGCTGAACCTGGTCAATGTCTTCGTAGCGCACGAGCACTGCACGATTCAGGAGGCCATCGCCAAGGCGGTGGACCTGTGCAACCGCATCGCCCGCCGTTTCGTCGACGTCCGCGACAACGTCGAGCCGCACGCCAGTGAACGGCTCCGGCCCTATGTCGCCAACCTGGGCCACCTCATGCGCGGCAACATCGAATGGGGCCTGGCGACGCCGCGTTACAGCAACCCCGACGGGGAGCACCCCGGAGCCGTCAGGACCACCTGCACCTGGTCGGACACGCCACCGCCCGGAACGGACCAGCCTCCGAAGATTCCCTCGATCGCCTGGTGGTGGGAGGAGCTTCCCTAGGTGTTGCGGCGCTGGGGTGAGCGTGGCGGGACGAGGAGCGGGCCTTCCCCGGCGGCGGGATGAGGAGGCGGATCTCTACGCGGCCGGGGCTCAAGATGACGTACTAGCCCAGAAACGACCAGTGGAAGCCAGGGTGACCCCGGCTTCCACGTGTACAGAAGGTTGGTGTCCGAGGGGGGACTTGAACCCCCATGCCCCGTAAAGGGCACTAGCACCTCAAGCTAGCGCGTCTGCCTATTCCGCCACCCGGACCGGTCGCAGGCCGCAGCGGGGCTGCGGCGGCGGAGTTCACCATACCAAAGGTGGCGAGTCGCGGCGAAGTCGATCGACGGGGCACCATGGGACGGTACGCGAGCGACGCGAGGTGATCATTGTGGTGCGGCAGCCGACCGCCGAGGACGAGGTCGTTCAGCTCTGCCAGGAGCTGATCCGGATCGACACCAGCAACCCGGGCGATCACTCGGGCCCGGGGGAACGGGCGGCGGCGGAGTACGTCGCGGAGAAGCTGGAAGAGGTCGGGCTGGAGACCCGGATCTTCGAGTCGCATCCGGGGCGCGCCAGCCTGGTCGCGCGGATCGAGGGCGAGGACCCGGGGCGCGACGCCCTGCTCCTGCACGGGCATCTCGACGTGGTGCCGGCGCGCCGGGAGGACTGGACGCGCGACCCGTTCGGCGGGGAGATCGCCGACGGGTGCGTCTGGGGGCGCGGCGCCGTCGACATGAAGGACATGGACGCGATGATGCTCGCGGTGGTGCGGCAGCGCCTGCGGGAGGGGCGAAAGCCCCCGCGGGACGTGGTGCTCGCCTTCCTGGCCGACGAGGAGGCCGGGGGGAAGTGGGGCGCGCACTGGCTGGTGCGGGAGCATCCCGAGCTGTTCGAGGGGTGCACCGAGGCCGTGGGGGAGGTCGGCGGGTTCAGCCTGACGGTGCCCGGGGACCGGCGGATGTACCTCATCGAGACGGCGGAGAAGGGCATCGCGTGGATGAACCTGACCGCCTCGGGGACGGCCGGCCACGGGTCGATGGTGCATCCGGACAACGCGGTCACGGCGCTGGCGGCGGCGGTCGCGCGGCTGGGAGCGCACGAGTTCCCGGTGCGGCTGACGAAGTCGGTGCGGGCGTTCCTGGAGCGGGCCTGCATGGCGTACGGCGTCGAGTTCGATCCGGAAAATCCGGAAAAATGCCTTAAGGAGATCGGGCCGCTCGCGCGAATGATCGGTGCGACGCTGCGGAACACGCTCAATCCGACGCGGCTGGATGCCGGTTACAAGTCGAATGTGATCCCGCAGACCGCCACCGCTCAGGTGGACGGACGATTCCTTCCCGGGCACGAGGCGGAATTCTTCTCTGTAGTGGACGAACTTCTCGGGCCGGACGTCAAGCGGGATTTCGTCCACCATGACCGCGCGGTCGAGACGGACTACGAGGGTGCGCTCGTCGCGGCGATGGAGGCGGCGCTGACCTCGGAGGACGCGGGTGCGCTGCCCGTGCCGTACTGCCTGAGCGGCGGGACGGACGCCAAGGCGTTCTCCACTCTGGGCATGCGGTGCTTCGGTTTCGCGCCGCTGAAATTGCCCCCAGAGTTGGACTTTTCCGGAATGTTCCATGGGGTCGACGAGCGCGTTCCCGTGGACGGTCTGCGCTTCGGCGTGAGGGTTCTCGACAAATTCCTTGATCGCTCTTGAATTTGCCATCACCAGAGCTTTCCGTGGTGCTATCGTCACCATTCGTTGAGGACGGATCGGTCGCAGCGGAGGGTGTCCGGTGGCAGGTGGCGCGGTGCGGGTCGGGGCGGTATCCGCCCTGCTGCGGCGTGCCGCCGTCGGGCGTTCCGTGCGGCGCCTGCTGGTCCTCGGCGGGCTGCTGATCGCCGGCTGGCTCCTCGGGTGTGCGGCGCAGGTCGCGCACGCCGACGAGCCGCCGACCGCTCCCGTCACGGGGGTCGTCGAGAAGACGCCCCTGCTGGGGGACGCGGTCCAGACCGTCCGCGACCGCCGGCCCGTGCGGGAGGCGCCCGGCGTCGCCGCCCCGGTCGAGGTCGTGGGCGTCGTGGCACCGCAACCGCGTGAAGAGAAGACCGCGCACGACGCGCCGCCGCCCCCGCCTGAGGTTCGGGTCGAGCCGTCCGTCAAGCGCAAGCCCAGGCCGGTCGTGACCGAGGTCGCCGCCGCGCCCGGGACGCACCGCGAGGCGTCCGCGCCCGCTGTTTCCAGCCTTTCCCGGACGCGACCCGGCGCCGGCCATGCCGCCCGCCACGTCGCCGTCCGGCACCACCCCGCACCGAGCCCGGCGCCCGAGAAGCCGGGCACGCATTCGGCGACCGGCGGCTTCATCGCGTCCAGCGTCGCCGCGGGGTTCCCCTCTGCCGGGACTCCTGTCCCCGCACCTCGTCGGGCATCGCTGCGCCCCGTCTTCGGCGCCGTGCCACCGGCCGTCCGCACCGCTGCGGACGAGCCCTCCTTCGCACCCGACTAGTTCCCGACCCCAGTCTCCGGACGCGTGCCCGTGCGGCTCGGGCGCGCCGATCCGGTCTTCCGCCGTGCCCTCATGCGCGGCCTTCCCCCGAGACGCACCTGTCTCTTCCTTCACCAACTCTCCCCTAGGAGCATCATGCGAACGTGGGCAAAGGGCACCTCCCGTGCCGTGCTGACCGCGGGCTTCGTCGCCCTCGGCGTCAGCGCCATCCCCGTCAACGCCTTCGCCGACGTCACGTCCGGAAACGGCGGCGTCCTGAGCGGCAACCAGGTCAACGCGCCGATCTCCGCGCCCGTCGACGTGAGCGGCAACGCCGTCTCGCTGGTGGGCGGCAGCCAGGCGGCGTCCCGCGGCGGCGCCAAGGTCGAGCAGGGCGGCAGCGGCGGCGGCCAGAAGACGTCCGGCAAGCGCGGCGTCGCGTCCGGCAACCAGGTCAACGCCCCGATCTCCCTGCCGGTGAACGCCTGCGGCAACGCCGTCGCCGTCGTCGGCGGGTCGCAGGCCGGCTGCGAGGGCGGCGCCAAGGTCAAGGGCAGCGGCAAGGGCGGCCAGACCACCGACGGGACGGCCGGTGTCCTGAGCGGCAACCAGGTCAAGGCCCCGATCTCCGCGCCGGTCAACGCGTGCGGCAACGGCGTCGCCGTGGTCGGCCGGGCGCTCGCGGGCTGCGAGGGAGGCTCGAAGGTCAAGAGCGGCGGGCACACCGGGTCGAAGCAGCAGACGTCCGGCGTCCGCGCCGTCGGCGGCGGCAACCAGGCCGACGTCCCGATCAGCGTGCCCGTGGACGTCTGCGGCAACGCGGTCGGCAACGCGGTGGCGGCGTGCGAGGGCGGCGCCTCCGTCCGCAACGGCGGCCACCGGACGGGACAGCAGACCACCTCCGGCGTGCGCGGCATCCTCTCCGGAAACCAGGGCAACGCGCCGATCAGCATCCCGGTGACGGCCTGCGGCAACGCCGCGGCCCTCGTCGGGGAGGCCGGGGCGATCTGCGAGGGCGGCGCGCACGTGCGCAGCGGCTCCGGCGGCGACCAGAAGACCTCCGGGACGCGGGGGATCCTGTCCGGAAACCAGGGCAACGCCCCCATCTCCGTTCCCGCCGAGGTCTGCGGCAACGCGGCCGCCGTCGTCGGCGGTGCGGCGGCGGGGTGCAACGGCCAGAGCCTCGTCGAGGGCCCGCACGGCTCGGGGTCGAAGACGTCCGGCGACCAGGGCACCGGCTCCGGGAACCAGGCGAACGCGCCGGTCCAGGCCCCGGCCGTGGTGTGCGGCAACGCCGCCGCCGCGGTCGGCCTGGCCTCCGCGGTGTGCGACGAGCCCGGGAACGGCGGGTACGAGCCCTACTCCCGGACGACCGGCACCGCGCCCCGTCCCGGCTCGAAGATCGACCCGCCCGCGGTCGGCGCCCTCCCCGTCCTCGACGGCCTGCCGGCCCAGGGCGGGCCCGCGGGGCGGAACCAGCGCACCGCGCTCGACGGTGACGGCGCGCCGGCGGCCGTCTCGCTCCTGGACACGCAGGCCCTGCCGGGCGGCGCCGGGCTGCCCAAGGTGAACGGCCGCAGCGCGCCGGTCGACGGTGGCCTCCCCGTGCTGGGGAGCCCGCGGTCGCTGAGCGGCACCGCGTCGAAGCTGGGCCCGGTCGAGCTGCCCAAAGGCGCCTCGCTGGTGGGGACCCTCCTCCAGGACCAGCCGGCCCGGGGCGCGATGTCCAGGTCGAAGGGGCTGCCGAACGGCACCGGCCTGCCGCAGGTGGGCGTCCTGCCGACCGTGAACGGCGCGTCGCAGGTTCTCCCCGCGGAGAAGGTGCTTCCCCAGGTCCAGGGCCTGGCCGGGAAGAGCGCGCCGGTGAAGGTCGGCGCGGAGCGCGTCCGTCCGGCCGAGGCGGCGCCGGGCACGGTCTCGCTGCCCGTGAAGCCGGTCCTGCCGGTCGACGTGCGCGGCGTGGCGACCGCCGAGATCGCGGACGTGCCGGACCGGATCGGCCCGATGAGCCCGGTCGCGTCCACCCAGAAGATCACGCCGGGGACCAGGACGGGCGCGACGCTGCTCGCG
>NZ_JBEZJP010000375.1:0-8277 GCF_040653175.1 Actinomadura sp. NPDC048032 | reverse complement strand
ATCAGGAACTTGAAGATGAAGTAGTACAGGAAGAAGTACAGGACGCCCATGCCGAGGATGAGCCAGAGGCCCTTGGTGTTGTCCTTCGAGGCGTTCAGCAGCAGGTCGATGCCGCCCGCGGAGAAGCCGAAGCCGAGCTGGGCTCCGGCCGCCTCCAGGACCGCCATCGAGATGCCGGTGAGGACGACGTGCACCCCGTACAGGACGGGCGCGACGAACATGAACGCGAACTCGATCGGCTCGGTGACGCCGGTGACGAACGCGGTGAGCGCGGCGGAGATCATGATGCCGCCGACCGCGGGGCGGCGGTGCGGGGGAGCGGCGCGCCAGATGGCGAGGGCCGCGCCGGGCAGGCCGAACATCAGGACGGGGAAGAACCCGGCGAGGAAGCCGCCCGCGTGCGGGTCGCCGGCCAGGTACCGGTTGATCTCGCCGTGCACGGTGCCGTCCGGGCCGTTGTAGGAGCCGAACACGAACCAGATCAGCGAGTTCGGGATGTGGTGCAGGCCGAACGGCAGCAGCAGGCGGTTGATGACGCCGTAGATGCCGGCGCCGGCGGCGCCCGCGCCGGTGATCCAGTTGCCGAAGTCGGTCAGCCAGCTGCCGAACACCGGCCAGATGAAGCCGACCAGGACGCCGAGCACCAGGGCGGCGACCGCCGTGATGATCGGGACGAACCGGCGGCCGCCGAAGAACGCCAGGTAGGTGGGCAGCTTCACCCGGTAGAAGCGCTGGTAGAGCAGCGCGGCGACGACGCCGATGAGGATGCCGCCGAGCACGTCGGTGGGGTTCTTGGCCCCGAAGTCGATGACCTCCTTGGGCGCCCCGTCCACCACCTTGGTGATCAGCACGTTGCCCTTGAGCTCGTCGCTGTGCGAGAACATGATCTTGGATACCTGGTCGAACACCAGGTATCCGACCACGGCGGCGAGCGCGGTGGATCCGTCGGACTTGCGGGCGAACCCGATCGCCACGCCGACCGCGAACAGCAGCGGCAGGTAGCTGAACAGGGCCTGGCCCGCGCCGCCGACGACCTCGGCGACGCGGTCCCAGCCGAGGCCGTCCACGCCGAGCATGTCGGGCTGGCCGAACCGGAGCAGCAGCGCGGCGGCGGGCAGCACGGCGATCGGCAGCATCAGGCTGCGGCCGATGCGCTGCAGCACCGCGAGGGCGCTCGACCCTCGGCGCGGCGCGGAGTCCACTGTTGTCGCAGTCATCGCGAGGTTCCTCCTCAGGGGTTTCAGGAGTGCGGCGGGGGATTTCCGAGCGCCGTGTGGATCTGGTAGCGGTCCGCCCTGTAGGTCGACACGCCCAGCTCGGCGCACACTCCTCCGGTGTAGGAGCGCCGTTGCAGGAGCAGCACGGCACTGCCCCGGGCGATCTGCAGGTGCCTGGCGTCGGCGGCGTCGGCCAGGCTGGCGTCGATGGTCTGGTCGCCCGCGTCGAAGACGAGCCCGTAGACCGCTTCGAGGACGCCGTAGAGGGAGCGGTCCGCGAGCCTGCGATCGAGCAGGTCGGGCGCGAGCGAGGCCAGGATATGCGCGCGTTCGAGTGCCATGGGTTCCCCGTCGGCGGTGCGCAGCCGCTCGATGACGTGGATCTGCGTGCCCGGCTCGACGTCGAAGATCCGGGCGAGCCGCGCGTCGGCCGGGACCGTGCGCCGGTCCAGGTCGACGGCCCCGGGCCGCAGCCCCCGGGCCAGCATGTCCTCGGTGAACGAGACGAGCCGCAGCGGCATCTCGATCTTTGGCCGGGCGACGAAGGTGCCCTTGCCGGGGACGCGGTAGAGCCGCCCCTCGGACACCAGCTGGTCGACGCCCTGCCGGACGGTCATGCGGGACAGCCGGTACCGGACGCACAGCTCGCGCTCCGAGGGGATCGGGGCGTCGACGGGCAGTTCCGCGCTCTCGATGAGGTCGAGCAGGATCGCGCGGAGCTGGAAGTACTTCGGTACCGGACTGTGCGGGTCGATGGTCGTCACGGGGGTTTCCTCGATGGCCGGTGGCCGGATCGATGGGATTCGCCGGGTTTCGACGGATGGGTGGGCTGGTCGGTCGTTCGACGGTATTCGATTTGGTTCGTACTGGTCTAGGCCGGACTAGACCACAGCTCCGAAAGACATGTCAATGCACGAATCCGTAACGGCTCGATCACGCGCCGGCGACGTCAAGATCGACAAAACCGCAGGTCAGGTACCCCGTACCGGACGGTGCCTCCGGTTCCGACCCCGGTTTCCTGACCATTTCCGGCTCCCTTCCCCGTGTTCCGGCTGCCGGAACTCCCGCGGCGCTCCCGCGTCGGACGAAGTTTCGCCCCGCGTCTTCATCTCCCTCCGATTCGTGGAGTATGGTGCGTACTGGTCTAGTCCGGACTAGACCAGTTGCTATCCGGAGGAACCCCACCCGCGATCATCGCGTCACAGAGAGCGCGCCCCCATGGCATCACTGCTGATCACGGCCGAACAGATGGTCCTCACCCCGGCGGCCGGCCCGCACCGCGTCGTGTCCCCGGGCTACGTCCGCGTCGCGGACGGGGTGATCGTCGAGGCCGGAGAAGGGCGTCCGGAGGGCGCGCCCGACGTCCACCTCCCCGACGGCCTCCTCGCGCCCGGCCTCGTCGACCTCCAGGTGAACGGGTACTTCGGGCACGACATGGTGGACGCCGACGCCGCCGCCTGGCACACCGTCGTCTCCCGCCTGCCCGAGACCGGCGTGACCGCGTTCCTCCCCACCTTCATCACGGCCCCGGTGCGCGCGCAGGCCGAGGCGCTCCGCCGCACCCGCGACCTGCTGCCGGGCCTGCCGCCCGGGGCCCGCGTCCTCGGCGTCCACCTCGAAGGCCCGTTCCTGTCGGAGAAGCGCAAGGGCGCGCACAACGCCGCGCATCTCACCGACCCCGCGCCCGCCGACATCGCGACGCTGCTGGAGACGGGCCTGGTCAAGCTGGTCACCCTCGCCCCCGAGCGGGACGGCGCCCTGGAGGCGATCCGCACCCTGACCGCGGCGGGCGTGCTGGTCAGCGTCGGGCACAGCGACGCCACCGCCGCGCAGGTCGCCGCCGCGGCCGACGCCGGCGCCCGCAAGGTCACCCACATCTTCAACGCGCAGACCGGCGTCCACCACCGCGACCCGGGCGTGGCCGTGCAGGCCCTCATCGACGAGCGGCTGAGCCCCGGTCTCATCCTCGACCTGCACCACGTCGGCCCCGAGGTGGCGACGCTGGTGCTGCGGGCCGCGGCGGGACGGGTCGTGCTCGTCACCGACGCGGCCTCGGCCGCCGGGATGCCGCCCGGCACCTACGACCTCGGCGGCGAGCCCATCACCATGCCCGAGCAGGGCCCGCCGCTGCGCGCCGACGGCACCATCGCCGGATCCGGCCTCCGGCTGGACGAGGCGGTCGGCAACGCGATCGCGCTCGGCGTCGACCCGGCCGACGCGGTCGACGCCGCGACCCGGGTCCCGGCCGGCCTCGCCGGCCGGCCGGACCTCGGCCGGATCGCCCCCGGCGCAGCGGCCGACCTGGTCTGGCTGGGGCCGGACCACCGGGCGCTTGCGACCTGGATCAACGGGCAGGAAGTCTTCGGAGGGGGATCATGACCAGTCAGATGCGCGCCGAGATCGGTGAGCAGCCGGACGCGCTGCGCCGGACGATCGACGCGCTCCTCCCGCGCGTCGCCGACGTCGGGGCGCTGGCGCGGGAGACGCGGCAGGTGCTGTTCATCGCGCGCGGGTCGTCCGACAACGCCGCGGTGTACGGGCGCTACCTGGTGGAGGCGCACGCCGGGCGGCTGGCCACGCTCGCCGCGCCGTCCATCGCGACCGCCTACCGCCGCCGGCTGGACCTGTCCGGCGTGCTGGCCGTGGCGATCAGCCAGTCCGGCAAGACCGAGGAGATCGTCGAGACGCTCGACTGGGCGCGCGACTGCGGCGCCCGGACGGTCGCGGTCACCAACGGCGCCGGGTCGCCGCTCGCCGAGGCCGCCGAGGTCGCCCTGGTCACGCAGGCGGGCGCCGAGATCGCCGTGCCGGCGACCAAGACCTACACGACGCAGCTCGCCGCGCTGTCGGTGCTCGGCCTCGGGCTCGGCGCCCAGGTCGCCGAGGACGACCTGCGCCGCGTCCCCGACGAGGTCGCCCGGATGATCGCGCTGACCGAGGCCTCGCCCGCGCTGCCGGAGATCGTCGAGGAGCTGGCGAAGGTCCCGGGTACGGTGGTCTCCGGACGTGGAATCGCGTTCGGGACCGCGCTGGAGCTGGCGCTGAAGATCAAGGAGGCGTGCTACCTGCACGCCATGGGGCTGTCCTACGCCGACCTGCTGCACGGCCCGATCGCGGTCGTCGACGCGCAGACCCCGGCGCTGCTGGTCGCCGCCGACTCCGGGCCGACGCTGCCGGGCACCGTCGCCCTGGCCCACCGGGTGCGCGGCGCGGGGGCCCGCGCGTTCGGCGTGGGCGGCGGAGCGGAGCTGGCGGAGGCGTGCTCGGCCGCGCTGCCCGGTCCCGGGCTCCCCGAGTGGGTGGCGCCGCTGGGCCTCATCGTCCCCGGCCAGATCATGGTCGAGAACCTGGCCCGCCGGCTCGGGATCGACCCCGACGTCCCGCGCGGCCTCAACAAGGTCACCCAGACCGACTGAGCACCCGGATCCCGAGAAGAGAGAACGAGCATGGACAAGGCCGAGGCCATCATCGCCGCCCTGGGCGGGGCCGACAACATCGTGGAGATCGAGCCGTGCGCGACCCGGCTGCGCACCGAGGTCTCCGACGCCGGAAAGGTCGACGAGCCGGCCCTCAAGAAGGCGGGCGCGTTCGGCGTCATGCGCAGCGGCTCCGTCGTCCAGGTCGTCGTGGGGCCCGAGGCCGACACCATCGCCAGCGACATCGAGGACCTCCTCGACTGACCAGACCTCCTCGACCGACCAAGGGAACCCCTCTGATGACCCGAGTACTGTCCCCGGTCGCCGGCCGGGTCGTCGGCCTCGCCGGCGTCCCGGACCCGGTGTTCGCCCAGGCCATGGTCGGCCCGGGCACGGCCGTCGACCCCGAGCGCGGTCCCGGCCACGCCATCGCGCCCGTCACCGGGAAGATCGTCAAGCTGCACCCGCACGCCTACGTCGTGGTGGACGCCGAGGGCCACGGGGTCCTGGTGCACCTCGGCATCGACACCGTCAAGCTGAAGGGGCAGGGGTTCGAGCTCCTGGCCGCCGAGGGCGACGAGGTGACCGCCGGGCAGCCGCTCGTCGGCTGGGACCCCGCGGTGATCGAGGCGGGCGGCCGCTCGCCCATCTGCGCGGTCGTCGCGCTGGACGCGGGCGCCGACGCCCTGTCGGACGTGCGCGAGTCGGGCGAGGTGGCGAAGGGGACCGAGCTGTTCACATGGAGCTGAGCACATGGCGGTGATCGGTCTCGGCGCGGCGGTCTTCGATCTCGACGGCACCCTCATCGACACCGAGCCGCGCAACCGCGTGATGTGGTCGCGCCTGTTCGACGCCCACCGCGTCCCCTGGGACGAGGCGCTGATCGGCTCGTTCGCGGGGCGGCGGGGGACCGAGGCGCTGGCGGACCACGTGCACCTGTTCCCCGGCCGGACGGTCGAGGAGCTGTTCGAGCAGGCGGTCTCCTACGAGTCGCTGCCGGGGATGCCGGACGTGGCGCCCGTTCCCGGCGCGGTCGACCTCGTCCGGTCGCTGGCGGACGCGGGCGTGCCGCTGGCGGTGGTGACGTCGGGGCAGCGGCCCTACGCCGAGCGCCTGCTGGACCTGCTGGGCATCCGCGGCCTGCTCGACCTCGTGGTGACCGCCGGTGACGTCGTCACCGGCAAGCCGCACCCGGAGGGATACCTGGCCGCCGCGCGCGACCTGGACGTCCCGCCGCAGGAGGCGGTCGGGTTCGAGGACGCCCCGGCAGGGGTCGCGGCCGTCAAGGCCGCGGGAATGACATGCGTCGGCGTTGTCACCACGCAGTCGGTGGGCGCGCTGGCCATGGCCGACCATCTGGTGGCCGATTTCATCGAAGTGGACGTCGTGCCGGGCCCCGCGCTGCGGGTGCACCGGACGGTAACGAGCTGATTGGGAGTAATGCGGTGACCGAGCGCAACGTCAAGATCGAGTCCAGGGTGGGGCTGCACGCACGGCCGGCCGCGCTGTTCGTCCAGACCGCGGCCAAGGCCCCGATGGACGTGACGGTGTCCAAGCGCGGCGGCTCCCCGGTGAACGCCAAGAGCATCCTCGCCGTGCTCGGGCTGGACGCGCGGCACGGCGAGGAGATCGTGCTGTCCGCCGAGGGCGACGGAGCCGACGAGCTGCTCGACAGCCTGGAGAAGCTGCTGTCCACCCCGGAGCCCGAGGGGGCCTGAGGTGGGCGAGGTGATGCAGGGCGCGGGCGTCAGCCCCGGTGTCGGGACCGGGCCGGTGCGCACCATCGCGGGGGCCGTGCCGGAGCCGCCCGCCGGGTCCCGGCACGGCGGCGACGCCGGCGCCGAGCGCGACTCCGCGCTGGCCGCGCTGGAGGCCGTCGCCGCCGACCTGGAGGAGCGCGGTGAGCGCGCGGCCGCGGCCGGCAACACCGACGGCCGTGACGTGCTGAACGCGCAGGCGATGATGGCCCGCGACCCCGGGCTCGCCGACGGCGTCCGCGCCAAGATCGACGAGGGGGTGTCGGCGGCCCGCGCCGTGTTCGAGGCGTTCGGCGTCTACCGGGAGATGCTCGCCGGGGCCGGCGAGTACATGGCCGCGCGGGTCACCGACCTCGACGACATCCGCGACCGCGCGATCGCCCGGCTGCTCGGGCTCCCGATGCCGGGCGTCCCCGAGTCCGACGAGCCGTTCGTGCTGGTCGCCCGCGACCTCGCCCCGGCGGACACGGCCGTCCTCGACCCGGCGCAGGTCGTGGCGTTCGTGACGGAGGAGGGCGGCCCCACCAGCCACACCGCGATCCTGGCGCGGACGATGGGCGTCCCCGCCGTGGTCGCGCTGCCCGGCGCCGCCTCGCTGGCCGAGGGGACCCGCGTCCTGGTGGACGGCGCCGCGGGGACGGTGCTCCCCGACCCGTCCGAGGCGGAGGTGGCCGCGGCGCGGGCGACCGCCGCGGCCCGCGCGTCCGCGCTGGAGGAGTCCACCGGGCCGGGCGCGACCAGGGACGGGCACCCGGTCCCGCTGCTGGCCAACGTCGGCGGCCCCAAGGACGTGGAGGCGGCGCTGGCGAACGGCGCCGAGGGCGTCGGCCTGTACCGGACGGAGTTCCTGTTCCTCGACCGCGCGGCGCCGCCGTCCGACGGGGAGCAGGAGGAGGCGTACCGGAAGGTGCTGGAGGCGTTCCCGGAGGGCCGCGTGGTCGTCCGGACGCTCGACGCCGGCGCCGACAAGCCGCTGGCGTTCCTGCCCGCCCCCGGTGAGGAGCCGAACCCGGCGCTCGGCGAGCGGGGCCTGCGGATGATGCGCCGCCACCCGGACGTGCTGGCCTCGCAGCTCGCCGCGCTGACCCGCGCCGCCGCGGGTCTCAGCGTCAAGCTGCAGGTCATGGCGCCGATGGTGACGGACGCGGAGGAGGCCGCCTTCTTCGCGGCCGCGTGCCGGGAGGCCGGCGTCGAGCATCCCGGCGTCATGATCGAGGTTCCCGCGGCCGCGCTGCGCGCCCGCGACCTGGCGCCCGAGGTGGAGTTCTTCAGCATCGGCACCAACGACCTCACCCAGTACGCGTGCGCGGCGGACCGGCAGGTCGGCGGCCTCGCGCACCTCCAGGACCCGTGGCAGCCCGCCGTCCTCGACCTGGTCGCCCCCGCGGCCGGCGCGGGCGTCCCGTGCGGCGTGTGCGGGGAGGCCGCCGGCGATCCGGCGCTGGCCTGCGTGCTGGTGGGGCTCGGCGTGACGTCGCTGTCGATGAGCGCGCCGTCCCTCCCGCTGGTGCGGGCGGCGCTCGTGCGGCACACGCTGGAGGAGTGCCGCGCGGCGGCCGCGGCGGCCCGTGCCGCGCGCACCGCCGAGCAGGCCAGGGAGGCGGCCCGCGCCCACCTGCCCGGACTGGCGGACCTCGGGCTCTGACCCGCGGTCAGCCCGCCACGAGCCAGCGGCTCCCGCGTCCCCGCAGGACGAAGCTCGCGGCGAGCAGTCCGCCGGGACGGGCGGGCGCGGTCTTCCACCGCAGGTGCTCGAACCGGACGGTGCACTCCCCGGCGCCCGGCCCGGCCTCGCAGGTCGGGACGGTCACGCCGCGCAGCGCCGCGAGGTCCTGCGGGCGCAGCTTCGCGCGGGCCCGGCCGAGCCCCGAACGGCACCGGCCGGGC
>NZ_JBEZJP010000374.1:0-8314 GCF_040653175.1 Actinomadura sp. NPDC048032 | reverse complement strand
ACGGGGTGCTCAGCCCGCACGCGACCGTCTTCGCGACCGCCGACCTACTCCACCGCGAACGGCACCGGCGGAACCCAGACGGTCAATGTCGCCGGCAAGGGCCGCTACGTCCGCGTGTACGGCACGGCCCGCGCCACGCAGTGGGGATACTCGCTGTTCGGGCTTGCCGTGCGCACCGGCTCCGGCGGCGGCACGCTCCCCGGCGGGGGCGACCTCGGGCCCAACGTCCTGGTGTTCGACCCGTCCATGAGCGCGTCCGACGTCCAGAGCCGGATCGACGCGGTCTTCCGGGAGCAGGAGAGCAACCAGTTCGGGACGGCCCGGTACGCGCTGCTGTTCAAGCCGGGCGGCTACAACGTCAACGCCCGCATCGGCTTCTACACCTCCATCGCCGGCCTCGGCCGCGATCCCGACGACGTCACCGTCAACGGCGGCGTCACCGTGGACGCGGGCTGGTTCGGCGGCAACGCCACGCAGAACTTCTGGCGGTCCGCCGAGAACCTGTCGATCACGCCGTCCGGCGGGTCGGACCGGTGGGCGGTGGCGCAGGCCGCGCCGTTCCGGCGCATCCACGTGCGCGGCGACCTGAACCTCGCCCCCACCGGCTACGGCTGGGCCAGCGGCGGCTACATCGCCGACTCCAAGGTGGACGGCCAGGTGCAGCCGTACTCGCAGCAGCAGTGGCTGACGCGCGACAGCCGGATCGGCGGCAACCTCAACGGCGTGTGGAACATGGTGTTCTCCGGCGTCGAGGGGGCGCCCGCCCAGAGCTTCCCGAACCCGCCCTACACCACCCTGAACACCAGCCCCGTGACCAGGGAGAAGCCCTACCTGTACGTCGACGCGTCCGGGGCGTACAGCGTCTTCGTCCCGGCGCTGCGACGCGACTCGCGCGGGACGACCTGGGCAGGCGGCTCCACGCCCGGCTCGTCCATCCCGCTGTCGCGGTTCTACGTGGCCAGGCCGGGCGACTCGGCCGCCACCATCAACGCCGCGCTGGGGCAGGGCCTCAACCTGCTGCTCACCCCCGGCGTCTACCACCTGGGGCAGACGATCAACGTCACGCGTCCGGACACGGTGGTGCTCGGCATCGGGTACCCGACCCTCGTCCCCGACAGCGGCGCGGCGGCGATGAGCGTGGCCGACGTCGACGGCGTCAAGCTGGCCGGGATGCTGTTCGACGCCGGGACGGCCGAATCGCCGGTGCTGCTCCGGCTCGGCCCCGACGGCGCGGGCGCCGACCACTCCGGCGACCCCGCCTCGGTGCAGGACGTCTTCTTCAGGATCGGCGGCGCCGGGCCGGGGAAGGCGGCCACGAGCCTGGTGGTGAACAGCGACGACGCCCTGCTCGACCACATCTGGGCGTGGCGCGCCGACCACGGGAGCGGCGTCGGCTGGACGGTCAACACCGCCGCCAACGGCGTGGTCGTCAACGGCGACGACGTCACCGCCTACGGGCTGTTCGTCGAGCACTACCAGAAGTACCAGCTCGTCTGGAACGGCGAGCGCGGCAGAACGGTCTTCTTCCAGAACGAGATGCCGTACGACCCGCCGAACCAGTCCGCCTGGCGGAGCGACTCCCCCGGCGGCTACGCCGCCTACAAGGTCGCCGACTCCGTCACCGCGCACGAGGGCTGGGGACTCGGCAGCTACTGCTACTTCCACGTCGACCCGTCGATCGTGGCGGCGCGCGGCTTCGAGGTCCCGGACCGCCCGGGCGTGCGGTTCCACGACCTGCTCACGGTCTCGCTGGGCGGCAACGGGGTCATCCGGCACGTCGTCAACGACACGGGCCCGGAGGCGTCCGGCGCCGGCACGGTCCCGGCCAACGTGGTCGCTTATCCCTGATCCGCTCTGACACTGCGGGCCCGCCTCCGAGCGGCCCGCAGTGTCAGAGGTGGTGGACAAGGTCAGGCAGC
The DNA here is from genome assembly GCF_040653175.1 of Actinomadura sp. NPDC048032. Lineage (NCBI taxonomy): Bacteria > Bacillati > Actinomycetota > Actinomycetes > Streptosporangiales > Thermomonosporaceae > Actinomadura > Actinomadura sp. NPDC048032. The sequence goes on along the minus strand of NZ_JBEZJP010000374.1, from coordinate 6,395 downwards.
ATCTCCGGGCCCGCCGGGCCCCGCAACGCGAAGACGAACAGGGTGACCGGCGCGCCGGCGCCGTAGGCGGCGACCGCGCGGTGCGTGCCGTCCAGGAGCAGCCTCCGGCCGGACTCCGCGCGCAGCACCGGAAGGACGAGCTGGACGGGCTCGGTCTGGGCGCGGAAAAGCGTCCCGAAGTCGTCGAGCTTCCGCCGCCGGTCGCGCTCCCAAAGGACCGTGCCGCGCGCGGCGTCACGAACGCGCAGCGGCTCCGCCCCGGGGTCGCGCCACTCCGCCTGGCGGCCGCCGGGACCGGCGTACCAGACGGTGAACAGGTCGCCGAGCACGTCGCGCGAGGAGCCGAAATACTCCTCGACGGCGAACCCGGACTCGCCGTCCAGCATGAGCTGGGCCCTGATGTGGGTGGTCAGGAAGGTGTCCGCGAATTCGGTGACGTTGATGGTTCCTCCCAGGCGTCGTCACAGGCGCCGCCGGATGCGGTCGGCGCGTTCTCTGAACTCGGCGGCCTCGTCCGGGCGGCCGGAGAGTTCGGCCAGGCCGGTGAGGAGCGGGATCAGCCCGGGATGCTCCGGCCCGTACCGCTCCTCGTAGATGCGGCGCGCTCTGACCAGGGCTCCTGCGGCGGCGTCCGCGTCGCCCATCGCGGCGAGGACGGGCCCGTGCCTGGCGAGCACCTCGGCGACGTAGGGATGGCCGGGGCCGTAGAGGCGCTCGTACAGCTCGCGGCCCCTCCGCAGGATCGCGTCCGCGGTGCCGGTCTCGCCCAGGCGGGCGAGCGCCGTCGCGTGCAGGGTCTCGGCGGCGACGGTCGTGGGATGCTCGCCCAAGCTCTCCCGGAACGCCCGGGCGACGCGCCGCAGCAGCCGCTCGGCGGCGGCGTGGTCGCCCAGCGCGCACAGCGCGGTGGCCTCGGCCCTGTGCTGCTCCATGACCTCGAAGTGCTCGTCGCCGTAGCCGCGCGCCAGGTTCGCGGCGGCTCCGGCGGCGCGGTCCCGTGCGCGGCGCAGCATCACGGGATCGTCGAGGAGGCTTCCCATCTCGGCCTCGACGAAGGCGAGCCGTCCGAGGCCCAGGAGAGTGCGGTCGTCACCGTCCCCGTGGGCCTCGCGCAGGACGGCCACGCTCCGCCGCCTCAGCTCCAGCGCGCTGCGGACCCGGCCTCCCCGCCACAGCACGGTGCAGCGCAGGTCGTCGACCTCGACGCGGCGCAGGTCCGCGCGCGGCACACCGGCGGACTCCAGGATCCGGCGTGCCCGCTCGGCCGCGCGGCGGGCCTCCCCCAGCTCGGAGAACTCGATCAGCAGGCGGCACCGCCACACCAGGAACGGGAAGAGCGCCGGATCGTCGGGGCCCGCCGTCTCCTCCCGGACGCGCAGGGCCGTGTCCATGGCCGTCCGGGCGGCGGCGAGGTCGGCGAGCCTGTACAGCAGGACGCCCTGCCGGAGCTTCGTCTCCGCCCACTGGGGGCTGCCGCGTCCGTACGCGCGCTCACGCAGCGCCAGGGCCGTTTCCAACGGCTCGCGCGCCTCGGCGTAGCCGGCTCGTTCGATCAGGTAGGACCCGGCGCGGTGGAGCAGGTCGCCGAGCGCTCTCTCCGTCCTGGACGGCGGGCGGTCTTCCCCGTCGCCCTGCTCCCGATGGCGGGCCTGGACGGCCAGGACGTGGGGCAGGAGCTCCGCGCACGTCCCCCACCGGCCGCTGTCCGCGACGTCGCGGGGGAACCGCCGGTCGAGCAGCGCCACGGCGGCCTCCAGCCACTCTTCGGCGGACTCGGTGTCCAGCCGGACGGCGGTCTGCACGAGGCGGTGGACGTGCAGCCGACCCGCCTCAGCGGTGACCAGGGAGTACCGCGCCAGCCGCTGGACGGCCAGGTCGTGCTCGACGAGGTCGTCCGCCAGGTGCGCCAGCCCGCCGGGCAGCGGCACCGCCGGGTCGAGCAGGTCGCGGGGGATCCCGACGGGGGCGAGCATCGCCCACAGGCGCATCAGATCGAGCGCCGCCGGCAGCTGCTCCCCCGCCCGGGCGAGCAGCAGGTTCCAGGTCATGGACACGGGCTGGACCCGGTCGTCGGGCCGGAAGCGCGACAGCACCCGGCCGAGCGAGTCGTCCAGCAGCCGCCGGTAGGTGCGCAGCGGCACGGCGGCCTGCCGGCAGTAGGCCGCGGCGTGCGCGAGGGCGAGCGGCAGCCCGCCGAGCACCCGGGCGATCTCGCGGGCCGCCTCGGGGTCGTCGTCGCCGGTCCCCTCGCGCAGGAACCGCTCCGCCGTCGCGGGCGCCATGGGACGCACCTCGACGCGGCCGCCGGGATCGATCAGCCCGCCCCAGTCCGACCGCGCGGAGGTGAACACGACATGCCCGGCGCGGCCGGCGGGCCAGTGCTGGACCGGGCTCCCTCCGGCGCCGGGCGCGGCGTCGGCGTCGGCGTTGTCGTAGACCAGCAGCCAGCGGTCGTCGCCGCGCAGCGTCCGCCACAGTTCGGCGACGACCCGGTCCGCGTCGGGCTGCTCGCGGACGCCGAGCCGCCGCCAGCCCGAGCAGCCCGTGCCGCAGTTCGACCGCGCTCTCGGCGTTCAGCCACCACACGATGTCGTAGCACCCGCCGTAGCGGTGGGCGTACTCCGCGGCCAGGGCCGTCTTCCCCACGCCGCCGAGGCCCCACAGGGCGACGGCGGTCGCGCCGTCGGGCGCGTGCCCGCGGGTCAGGGCGGCCCGCACGCGGCGCGTCAGGTCGTCGCGGTCGACGAAGCCCGGGTCGGGCGGAGGGAGGTTGCTGACGCGGGGGCCGTCGCCGGGGAAGCGCACCCCGTGCCGGGAGGGGCGCCGGTCCGGTCCGGGAGCCGGGGCGGCGACGTCGAGGGCGCCGCGGGCGGCGAGCCCGCGGACGATGACCGCGCACGCCGCGCTCTCCGCCATGCCGTCGATGTCGATGGCGTCCGCCTCCGCGTCGCCCGCGCAGGAGTCGACCCGGACCTCGATCCGTCGTGCGCCGTCCCGGCCGTCACTCTGGGACTCGTCCCCGCGCTGGGCGATCTCGCTCGTGGAGGAACGCACGACCAGTTCCCAGGTCTCCCCGTCTGGAGCAGCGGGCGGCGAACCCCACGGGCGCATCTCGACATGCGCGGGAGTGGCGAGGGAGACGGCGGCCGCCACCCACTCCGCGTACGCCGAGTCGGCCGGATGATAGGACACCGCCACCGTGCGCCGGGGCGGGGCGAGTTCGCCGGGCTCCCTGGCCGGTGGCAGCCGCCGCGTCCGTTCGTGCAGGAGCCCAAGGTACGTGCCGCCGCCCGTGACGAGGGAGCTGAACAAGCCGAGCGCGAGGGGACCCGCTCCCGCGGACGGCGGGACCTGGGCGGCGAATCCGGCATAGGTGCCGAGGCCGACGGTCAGCCCCGCCGCGGCCGGGACCTGATGCACGGCCAGGGAACGGGGCCGCCCCCACAGGCGCCGCCGTCTCGCCGGTCGGTCTCGCAAGCTCGCTCCCGTCCGCCTGGCCGGCCGTGGCGCCGTCTCCCGAAGCGCCCGGCAGGACACGTCCATGAGACGCGGCAGGGACGGGATCGGTTTCTCGGTCCCCCGATGCCAGGGGCCGCGAAATGATCGGCCAGGTCGACCGCCGGGCGGCGCTAGCGACGGGACCGCCAGGGCCCCTCCGAAACGACGCGGCGGCGCGACCGGTGGTCCGGTCACGAATTGCCCTTCCATGCTCAGACCCGAAGGATGAGCATGGTTTCCGAACGGAAACGCGCACGCGGAGACAGAGAAGGACGAGGGGCGGGCACCGGGTCGTGAAACGGATCGTGGCGGTTCTCGCCGGACTGGTGGTCCTGTCGGCGGTGGCGGGCGCCGGGCCCACGACCGCCGTGGCCGGCAGCGTGCGGGTGCGGCCGGGCGATGACTGGACGCTGCCGGGCTGGGTCCATCCGTCGGCGAACTCGGGGCTGTTCTCCGAGACGGCCGCCCCGCGGTTCGGCGTCGGCACCCGCAGCCTGGACCTGAGCTGGCGCCAGCTCCAGCCGGACGGCCCGGGAACGCTGGACACCCGCGCCGCGGGCTCCGCCCAGGACATGGACTTCCCGCCGCTGAGCCGGCAACTGGCGGACCGGCGGCCCTTCTGGGTCCGCATCTTCGCCAGCGGGTCGCGGTGGGCGCCCGAATGGGTGGCGGACCAGTGCGGCGTGGAGCCGCTCGGCCCCGACTACGACGGGCAGTACCACCTGCCCCTCTGGGACGAGTGCGTTTGGGGGCGGCTGCTCGCGCTCTACCGGCGGGTCTTCGTGGACGAGGGCCTGCGCGCCGACCCGCGGCTGAAGCTCGTCTACGTCCCCGGCGCGTTCACGTGGGCGGAGTACGACTACGACCTGATCAGCAAGGCGGCGGAACAGGGGCTGACGTTCGAGAAGTACCGGTCGTGGTACCGGCACGCCTGGCGGGATCTGACCGCCGTCTTCGGGCCGTACAGCGGCAAGCTCGTGTTCACCGGCGAGGACTATCCGTGGGGTCCGTGGGGTTCGAGGACGGACCTGTTCGCCAGGCAGGCCGTCGACGCGGGGCTCGGCATCCGGACCGGCATCACCGAGGTGTTCAACTTCCATCTGAGCGAGGCGCCGTCCTACGGGAGCCGCGTCGAACCCGACGGGCACCTGACGGTGGACGAGTCCCTGCCTCTCCATGACGGGCGGCATGTCGCCGCCACAGAGAACGAGTGCTTCAACGACTGCGGCTACCACACGAGCGAGCCGTACTACGCCGTCCGGCAGTCGAACCTCAAGGCGCTGCAACTGCGGACGAACTGGGTCTACGTGGTCCCAGGGCCTTCCTACATGAAGGAGTATCCGCAGCACTGGAGATGGGTGCGGTTGAGCATCGGCAAGACCGCCTCCGATTCGCCTGACGCGTGGGCCGCACTGCGCGACGCCGAGGACACGTACTGGAAGGACACGACGGGGCCTTTCACCGGGGCCCGCCGGTGGCCCGGGCGCCCGTGGGTGCGCAACCTCGAACGCTGGCTCGTGCAGCGGGACGTCGCTCCCGGCGGAAGGGCCCGCCGCTCCACCGCCGACGTCCACAGCGGCGTCCTCGGGCCGGAGAACGGCACCGCCTACGAGGGACTGCGCACCGACCGGGCGCAGGGGCAGACGTCCCTGTACTTCGACCTCGACGACCGATTCCTGCGCGGGCAGCGTCGGCCGGTGCAGATCAAGGTGACGTACCGGGACGCCGGCAGGGGCGACTGGTGGATCGAGCACCAGGGCGGGCGCTCGCCGGCGGTGCGCCGCACGGGCGACGGCGCGTGGAAGACCGCGACGTTCCGGCTCCCCCGGCCCGCGTTCGCCAACCGCCTCCCCGGCGGCACCGACTTCCGTATCGCGACGGGCGCGGGCGACGACCTGGACGTGCGCTTCGTCCGCGTGGTGCGGCTGCAACCGGCCGACCGTTCATGATGTTTTCTGCTCTGTAGTCTTCACTTTCGAGCACAAGTGAGCATAAGGTCCCGGAAGGATCGGACTTCGGGAGGGCTCATGGCCGGGAACCGCATCATGACCGAGATCTCCGCGCAGCCGGAGTGCTGGCGGCGGGCCGCCGGGCTGGCCGACGGGCTGCGCGACGCGCTGCCGGCCCGCGGGGAGCGGGTGGCGGTCGTCGGATGCGGCACCTCTCTGTACATGGCGCAGGCGTACGCGGCGCTGCGGGAGGGGGCCGGGCACGGGGAGACCGACGCCTTCGCCGCCTCGGAGATGCCGTACGGCCGCCGCTACGACCGGGTGCTGGCGCTCACGAGGTCCGGGACGACGACCGAGGTCCTCGCCGTCCTGGACCGGCTCGGCGGCTCGGTCCCGACGACGGCGATCACCGCCGACCCGGACACGCCGGTGGCCGGCAGCGCCGACCGGCTGGTCGTGCTCGACTTCGCCGACGAGGAGTCGGTCGTGCAGACCCGGTTCGCCACCACCCTGCTGGCGCTGCTGCGCGCGCACCTCGGCGAGGACCTGGGGGCCGCGATCGCCGCCGCCGAGGCCGCGGTGGCCGACCCGCTCCCGCCCGGGCTGCTGGAGGTCGAGCAGATCACCTTCCTCGGCCGCGGCTGGACGGTCGGCCTCGCGCAGGAGGCCGCCCTGAAGATGCGCGAGGCGGCGTGCTTCTGGACCGAGGCCTACCCCGCGATGGAGTACCGGCACGGGCCGATCAGCATCACCGGCCCCGGCCGGGCGGTGTGGATGCTCGGCGGGCTCCCGGACGGCCTCGGCGAGGAGGTGGCCGCGACCGGCGGGCTGCTGCGCGCCGCCGGCGCCGACAGCACGGGCAACGAGCTTCCGCGCCGCACCTGGGACGCGGTCGTCCCGGCGCTCCTGCGGCACACCTCCGCCTGACGGGCGCCGGGGCCGGCGCGG
>NZ_JBEZJP010000373.1:0-8328 GCF_040653175.1 Actinomadura sp. NPDC048032 | reverse complement strand
AGCGTCGTCATCAGCAGCGGCATCATCACCGCCGTGCCGGTCGCCTGGACGACCCGCGCGAGCAGCGCGCCGCCACCATGTTCCCGCCCGGCGCCGCCGGGTTCGACCCCTTCGGGCGGGGGCCCGGACGCGTCGAGACCCCGCCGGGACCGGTGGTCCGCGGCGAGGTCGTCCACGACGACGAGGCCGTCGACGAGCACGGCGACCGGACGTCGCGCGCCTGACCCTCAGGCGTCGCGGACGGCGAGAGCGACGCCGCCCGCCAGCAGCGCCGCGGCCGTGTAGGCGGCCAGCACGCCGAGGCCCTCCCACGGCCCGATCGGCAGCCTCTCCACGCCCCGCGTCGCCTGGACGGCCAGCCCCGCCGTCATCGGAGAGAGCCTCTCCAGCCGCTCCCGCCATTCCTCGTCCCCGACCAGCCGGACGAGGACCGGCGCGATCCACAGCAGCGCCAGCACCGCCCCCATCGCCACCGCCTGCTCGCGCAGCACCGTCCCCGCGCCCAGGGCCAGCAGGGCCACCAGCACCAGGTAGAGGACGGTCCCGGCGGCGGCGCGGGCGGTGGGGCCGTCGGCGAGCGACAGCGGCGGGTAGCCGTTCGCGGCCGTGAAGCCGTTGCGGGGCAGGACGCCCCGCCCGGCCGCCAGCGACGCCAGCACGCCCGCCGTCCCGCCCGCGGCGACGAGCCCCGCCACGACGGCGGCCTTGGCGGCCAGCACGGTGATCCGCCCCGGCACCGCCGCCAGCGTCGCGGTGATCGTCCCCGTGGCGTACTCGCCCCCGACGGCCAGCACCCCGAGGACCACCGCGGCCACCTGCCCCAGCTGCACGCCCGACAGCGCCAGCTTCGGCGTGTCCTCCGCGCACCCGGCGGGCCCCGTGCAGTGCGCGGTGTCCACCGTGCCGGTCACCGCCGCGCCGACCGCGGCGACCAGCACCGCCAGGGCGGGCGCGAGCCACGCCGTGCTCGGCACCGTGCGCAGCTTCGTCCATTCCGCGTGCAGCGCGTGCAGGCCCGTCCCTGCCCGGCCGGTCATGCGTCGCGCCCCACGACCAGCCGCGCGGCCGCCGCCAGCGCGACCGCCGCGTACACGCACAGCACCCCGAGTCCCGCCCACGGATCGATCGACTGGTCGAAGCGGTCGACGGTCCGCTGGATCGCGAACCCGGCCGCCGGGGTGAGCCGCTCCAGCCACCGCGCCGCCGACAGCGGCAGGCCGGTCGCCACGATCTGCGGGACGAGCAGGAGCAGCAGCACGATCGTGATCGCGGGCGCGCCGCGCCGCACGATCACCGCGACCGCCAGCGAGAACACGGCGATCACGGCGAACAGCGCCCCCGTCCCGGCGACCGCGCGCAGCACCGCGCCGTCGGTCAGGGGCGGCACCGCCAGCCCGTGCGAGCGCTCCAGCGGCCCGGCGAGCAGCACCGACCCGAACGCCGCGGCCAGCCCCGCCGCCAGTGACGCCAGGCCCGCCACGACCGCCTTGGCCGCCAGCACCCGGCCGCGCCGGGGGGCGGCCGCGAACGTCGTGCGCAGCATCCCGCGCCGGTACTCCGCCGTCACGAACAGCACCGCCAGCGTCACGATCGCCACCTGCCCGATGAGCGCGCCGGAGAGGGTGGTCCTGGTGACGTCGTCGGCGAACGCGTTGGGCCCGATGTCCCCCACGCCCTTCAGCGTGATCGTCCCTCCGGACCCGGTGCGCCCGTCCAGGGACGGGTCGGCCGCCGGACCGCTCGCCGCGGCGCGGTCCCGCCAGGCGGCGCCCGGCTGCGCCGGCGCCACCGCCACCTGGTCGAACGCCGCCCGCGTGGCCGAGGGCTGCCCGGAGACGCTCTCCCCGCCGAACATCCGCCGCACCTCGACCTTGTCCGGGGCGGCAACGAACACGCCCGCCAGGGCCGTCCGCGGCAGCCCCTTCAGCCGGACGGACCCGACGCGGCGCCAGCCGCGGCCGTCGGCCGAGGCGTAGCCGGTGACGTCCGCCCCGGCGCGGGACAGCTTGAGCCAGCGCGGCACCGCGCCCGGCCCGCCGCCGGCGCCGCCCTCCTTGTAGCCGCTCAGGAGGCGGACGCCGTGTCCCGGCGTCACCGCCAGCGCCGCGTACGGGGCGCCCGCCCGCGTGCTCCCCCTGACCATCAGGCCGGCCTTGGCCCAGGCGCCGCCGCCCTCCTGGGAGGTGATGCGCGCGACGACCGTGCCGTCTCCGGCCAGCGGCATGTAGGTGTAGTGGCCCAGGTCGGAGATCTTCAGCAGGGCCGGGTCGGGCGGCGGCCCGTCGCCCGAGCGGGTGGACTGGCTGCCGGCCGCCGCCAGCAGCGCGACCAGCACGGTCAGGAGCACCGACGCCGGCAGGGCCAGCACCCAGCGGCGGACGGTGCGCAGCTTGGTCCACTCGGCGGCCAGCAGCCGCCCGAACCCGTCGCGGGCCTCGTCCTGGACGGTGCTGCGGTACGGCGCGACTGCGGCGGTCCCTGGGGCGCTCACCGGGACTCCCGCCCCTGCGCCGCCTGGAACTCGACCGCGTCCCGGGTCAGCTCCATGTAGGCCTCCTCCAGCGACGCGCGGTGCTCGCCGACCCCGCTGAACCCCACCCCGGCCTCGGTGAGGACCGCGACGACCTTCTCGGCGGCCAGTCCCGTGACGGTGACGGCGTCCGGGCCGGACGCCGCCACCGTGGCGCCCGCGCGAGCCAGAGCGGTCATCGCCTCCCGGCGCTCGGCCGTGCGCACCTCGACCCGGCCGCCGGACGCGGCCTCCAGCAGGTCCGCGACCCTGGTGTCGGCGATCAGCCGGCCCCGCCCGATCACCACCAGATGGTCCGCGCCTCCCTCCAGCTCGCCCATGAGGTGGCTGGAGACCAGCACGGCGCGCCCCTCGGCCGCCAGGGACCGCAGCAGCCCCCGGATCCAGGTGACGCCCTCGGGGTCCAGGCCGTTGACCGGCTCGTCGAACATCAGCACCGGCGGGTCGCCGAGCAGCGCCGCGGCGATCCCGAGCCGCTGCCGCATGCCGAGGGAGAACCCGCCCGCCCGGCGGCGGGCCGCGCTCGCCAGCCCGGTCAGCCCGATCACCTCGTCCACCCGCCGGGACGGCAGCCCGTTGGCGTGCGCGAGCCACAGCAGGTGGTCGCGGGCCCGGCGGGCCGGATGGACCGCGGACGCGTCCAGCATCGCCCCGAGCCGGCACAGCGGCGTCCGCAGCGACCGGTAGGGCCGGCCGCCGACCAGCGCCGTCCCGCCGTCCGGCCGGTCCAACCCCATGATCATCCGCATGGTGGTGGACTTGCCGGCGCCGTTCGGGCCGACGAACCCGGTGACCTGCCCGGGGCCGACCGTGAACGACAGGCCGTCCACGGCCAGGGTGGGCCCGTACCGCTTGCGCAGGGCCCGTACTTCGATGGTTGCCTCCATGGACCGGGAGACTACGGAGCGCCGCCGCCGCGGGTCGTCACGCCAGGGAGCAGTTCCGGCGGGCGCGGCCCGGGGGAGCGGGCGTCCCCCGCGGGAGGGACGCCGCCGCGGCGCCGTCCGCGCCACAATGGCGTCCGTGGGCGACAGCGACGAGACCGCCGGGCGGGCGCGGTGGCCGGTGGCCGGCGGCTGCCTGGCCGCGGCCGCCGTCGCCGAGGCCGTCTACCGCACCCACGGCTCGGGGGCCGTCCTGGCGCTGGTCCTGCTGGTCGACGTGTGCGCGACGCTCCCGCTGGCGGCCGTCCGCGACCGGGGCGCGGCGGCCGCGGCGGTGATCACGGCGGCGGCCGCCGCGGCGTGCGTCCTGCACCGCGGGCCGGCCGTCGCGGCCCTCGCCGCCCTGGCCACCGTCTGGACGGTCCTGGCGCGCCGCCGCGTCCTGCGGCGCCGCGCCGAGGCGGCCGCGCTCGACGCCTCGCGGCGGGAGTTCGAGACCACCCTGCTGGAGCACACCGCGCGCGGTGAGCGGGCCCGCATCGCCCGGGAGCTGCACGACGTCGTCGCCCACCACATCTCGATGATCTCCGTGCAGGCGGAGACGGCCCGGCTCGCGGTCCCCGGCATGCCGGAGGAGGGGGCGAAGCGGCTGCTGGCCATCGGCGACACCGCCCGCACCGCGCTCACCGAGATGCGGCGGCTGCTCGGCGTGCTGCGCGAGGACGCGGGCGCCGAGCCGACCCGCCGCCCCCAGCCGGGCCTGCAGGAGCTCCTCGACCTGGTCGACGGGACCCGCGAGTCGGGCGCCGCGGGCGTCCGCCTGATCGTCGCCGGGCACGTCGCGGCCCTGGACCCCGGACTGGAGCTGGCCGCCTACCGGATCGTCCAGGAGGCCCTGACCAACGCCCGCAGGCACGCGCCCGGCGCGGCCGTCGACGTGGAGCTCGACTACGCCCCGGACGCGCTGCGCGTCAGCGTCCGCGACAACGGCCCCGGCCCCGGCACCGACGCAGGCCTTGGTGGCCCGGCCGGGCACGGGCTGCTCGGCATGCGCGAGCGCGCCGCCGCCGTCGGAGGCGACCTGCGCACCGGCCCCGGGCCCGTCGGCGGGTTCCTGGTGGAGGCCACGCTGCCGCTGGGGGAGGAGTCGTGAGCGTCCGCGTCGCGGTGGCCGACGACCAGGAGGTCGTCCGCGCCGGCTTCGGGGCCCTGCTGGGCACCCAGCCCGATCTGGAGGTCGTGGCGACGGCGGGCGACGGCGCCGCCGCGGTCCGGGTGTGCCGCGACCACCGTCCCGACGTCGTGCTGATGGACGTGCGGATGCCGGTCATGGACGGCATCGAGGCCACGCGCCGCGTCACCGCCGAGCCCGACGCGCCGCGGGTCCTGATGCTGACCACCTTCGACCTGGACGAGCACGTCTACGACGCCCTCGTCGCGGGCGCCAGCGGGTTCCTGCTCAAGGACGTCACGGCCGAGCGGCTGTTCGACGCCGTCCGGGTCGTCGCCGCGGGGGAGGCGCTGCTGGCCCCGGCCGTCACCCGCCGCCTCATCGGGGAGTTCGCGCGGCTGCGGCCGCGCCCGCCGTCGGCGGGGCCGGCCCTGGACGCGCTGACCCCGCGCGAGACCGACGTGCTGCGCCTGGTCGCCGAGGGCCTGTCCAACGCCGAGATCGCCGGCCGGCTGGTCGTGGGGGAGGAGACCGTCAAGACCCACGTCAGCCGGATCCTGCGCAAGCTCGGGCTGCGCGACCGCGTCCAGGCGGTCGTCGCCGCCTACGAGAGCGGCCTGGTACTGCCCCGCTCGGGCCGGTGACGGCCGCGCCGGGCCGGCGGGGCGAGGGCCCCGGCGGGCGAAGGACCGCCGGGCATGGCGAAGGCCCGCACCCCCGCCGGTACGGGCCCTCGCGTCGAGAACTGTCAGCCGCTCACGCGGACTTCCTGCGCCCCGCGCGCAGGATCTCCAGGCGTTCGGCCAGGACCTCCTCCAGGTCTTCCAGCGTGCGGCGCTCCATGAGCATGTCCCAGTGGGTCCTCGGCGGCTTTCCCTTCTTGGCTTGGGGCAGCTCGCCGTCGACCCGCAGGGCCGTGGCGCCGCAGCTGCGGCATTCCCAGGTGATCGGCACCTCGGCCTCGGCTGCGAGCGTCACGGTGAACCGGTGGCCCTTGGTGCAGGTGTAGTCCACCTCTTGGCGAGGGGCCAGATCGGTGTTGCGATCGTTCTCGTAGCTCGTCGCTCCGAGTCGGGTGCCGCGAAGTGCGCGCTCGGCCATCGTCACGTGCCTCCCAGACGGCTTGCGGTCTTGCCCAGACCAACGCTGAACACCGTGACAAGATTCCCCCACCCGGGGTGATCCAACCCTGCTGTTTGCGCTCGTCCCCGGCCGCCGGCGGGGAACACGCGGCTGGCGCGCTAGTGACGGGACGTGAGCACCGCGTCGATGAGCCCGTAGTCCTTGGCCTCGGCGGCGGTGAAGTAGCGGTCGCGGTCCAGGTCGCGGCGGACGGTCTCGGGGTCGTGCCCGGTGGCCTCGGCCAGGATCGCCTCGGTCTGCTCGCGCATCCGCAGCACCTCCCGCGCCTGGATCTCCAGGTCGGTGGCGGCGCCCTCGGCCACGTCGATCTCCGGCTCGTGCAGCAGGATCCGGGCGCCCGGCAGCGCCTGCCTGCGCCCCGGCGAGCCCGCCGCCAGCAGGATCGCCGCGGCCGACCCGGCCTGCCCGACGCAGGTCGTCTCGATCTCGGGCCGCACGTAGCGCATGGTGTCGCAGATCGCCAGCATCGCGGTGATCGACCCGCCCGGCGAGTTGATGTAGAGGGCGATGGGCCGGTCGGGGTCCATGCCCTCCAGCGCCAGCATCTGCGCCGTGACGTCGCCCGCGCTGGTGTCGTCCACCGGCGCGCCGAGGAACACGATGCGCTCCTCGAACAGCTTGCTGTAGGGGTCGGTCTCCTTGCGGCCCTGGCCGGTGCGCTCCTCGAACTGGGGGACGAGGGAGCGCCGTTCCGCGCGTGTCATGTGCCCACCCGGTCGGTGCTGTCGATGACGTGGTCGACGAAGCCGTAGTCGCGGGCCCGCTCGGCCGTGAACCACGCGTCGCGGTCCCCGTCGGCCTCGATCCGCTCCAGCGGCTGCCCGGTGTGGAACGCCGTCCGCTCCGCCAGGGTCCGCTTGAGGTACAGCGACTGCTCCGCCTGGATCCTGATGTCGGACGCCGTGCCGCCGATGCCGCCGTGCGGCTGGTGCATCATCACGCGCGCGTGCCGCAGGGCGTACCGCTTGCCCCGGGTCCCCGCGCACAGCAGCGTCTGTCCCATGGAGGCGGCCATGCCCATCGCGACCGTGGATATGTCGTTCGGGACGAACTGCATCATGTCGTAGATCGCCATCCCGGCGTCCACGACGCCGCCCGGGGAGTTGATGTAGATCGTGATGTCGCGCCGGGCGTCCTGCGCCGCGAGCAGCAGCAGTTGCGCGTTGATCCGGTTGGCCAGACCGTCGTCGATCTCGCTGCCGAGGAACACGATCCGCTGGGCCAGCAGCCGTTCGAACAGCTGCGCGTCCGCCGGTCGCGTCATCTCGTCCACGCGTGCCCGCGACCTGCCGGTGAACGTCTCCGCCGGCTGCCGGCCGTCCTGTCGCCACGGTCCGCCGTCCATCGCGCCTCCCTGATCATCTGTACGTTTCGTACACTACGTACGGACAGTATTCCAGTGCCCGCGAGAGGGCCAGAGGGGGGCGGGGTGTTTCGCTATACGATGAATCACGTGGATGTTCCGGTGACCGAAGCACGCGCCCAGTTCGCGGATCTGGTGAACCGGGTCGCCTACACCGGCGAGCCCGTCAAGCTCACGCGGCGGGGCAGGGTGATGGCCGCCCTGGTCTCTCCAGAAGATCTGGAACTCCTGGAGACGGTCCGCGCCCAGCGCGCCGACCTGCAGGTCGGCGGGACCGTCCCGCCGGGGCAGCCCTCGCGGCCCGCCGAGCGGCCCCAGCAGCAGCCGCAGCCGCCGATGCGCATCGCGGCCGAGTACCGCCCGCCCGGCTTCAGGCCCTGACCTCGGTCTCGCGACCGGGGCGCAGACCGGCGCCGTCCAGGGGCCGCACGAGCCCCGCCGCCGCGGCCGCGACGGCGCACAGCGCCACCGGCAGGAACAGCGTGAGGCCGAGCGGCACGGCGCGGGTGAGCGGGCCGATGACGGCCGGCCCCGCGAGCATCCCGAGGTAGCCGAGCCCGGCCACGCGGGAGACGTTGGCGCCCGAAGACTCCCGGTCGTGGTGGCCCGCCGCGCTGAACAGCTGGGGGACCGCCCCCGACAGCCCCGCTCCGAGCACCGCCCAGCCGGCCAGGGCAGGCGCGGCCCAGGGCGACAGTGCCGCCACCGTCAGGCCGGCCGCGGCCAGGGCGGTGCCGTTGCGGAGCACGGCCACCGGGCCGAAGCGCGCGGCGAGCCGGTCGGCCAGCAGGCGCCCGCCGGTCATGGCGGCGGAGAAGGCCCCGAACGCGAGCGCCGCGGTGCCGGGCGACGCGCCCAGATCGCGCAGGTGGAGCACGCTCCAGTCGTTGGCCATCCCCTCGCACAGCATGATCATGAAGGCGAGGACGGCCAGCCCGCGGATGCGCCGGGGCGTCCGGCGGCGCGCCGGCGGGGCGGCGGTGTCCGGCGCTCCGCCGGACCGCAGCAGCGCGGGGGCCGCCGCCGCGCCCACGGCCGTGCTCAGGACCGCCACCGTGCCCAAGGTCGCCGCCGGGCTCCAGCCCCAGGTGAGCGTCCGGGCGCCGGCCAGGGCGGCCAGGACGCCCCCGAGAGAGAAGGCCGCGTGGAAGGCGGCCATCACGGGCCTTCCGTAGCCGCGCTCGACCTGGACGGCGTGGGCGTTCATGGCGACGTCCAGCGCTCCGTGGGCGGCGCC
>NZ_JBEZJP010000372.1:0-8367 GCF_040653175.1 Actinomadura sp. NPDC048032 | reverse complement strand
GACGTTTTATTCGCTGCCGTGCGTTCTGAAGAGCCCGCCCGCCGGGAGGAGCAGGCCCGGGTCGCCAAGGCCGTCCTGCGGGGGGCCCGCGCGGCCCTGGAGCGCATCGAGCACTCGCTCGCCGCGGCGGTGCGCCGCCGCGAGGCCGCGGAGCAGGCCAAGGCGGCGCGCGAGGCGGAGCTGAAGGTGGTCCGCGGGCAGGTGCGCGAGCTGTCCTCGGCGCTCGAACGCCTCGTCAACGTCGTGCACGGCAACGAGGTCGCCCGCGCGGAGCAGCGGCTGCGGCTGGAGCAGTTCGAGCAGCGGGCCCTGGAGGAGTTCGGCCTGGAGGTCGAGGCGCTGGTGTCGGAGTACGGGCCCGACCAGCCCGTCCCGGCCGACCCGGACAAGGGCGAGGACGCGCGGCCCGTCCCGTACGAGCGGGCCGTCCAGGAGAAGCGCGCCAAGGCCGCCGAGCGGCAGCTCAACCAGCTCGGCAAGGTCAACCCGCTCGCGCTGGAGGAGTTCGCCGCCCTGGAGGAGCGGCACGCGTTCCTCACCTCGCAGCTGGAGGACCTGAAGAAGACCCAGCGCGAGCTGCTCGGCCTCGTGAAGGAGGTCGACGACCGCGTCCAGCAGGTGTTCGGCACCGCCTACGAGGACACCGCCCGCGAGTTCGAGCGGATCTTCGCCCGGCTGTTCCCCGGCGGCGAGGGCAGCCTGTCGCTGACCGAGCCGGGCGACATGCTCACCACGGGCGTCGAGGTCGCGGCGCGCCCGCCCGGCAAGAAGGTGAAGCGGCTGTCGCTGCTGTCGGGCGGCGAGCGGTCCCTGGTGGCCATCGCGTTCCTCGTCGCCGTGTTCAAGGCGCGCCCGTCCCCGTTCTACGTGCTGGACGAGGTCGAGGCCGCGCTCGACGACACCAACACCCAGCGGCTCATCACGGTCTTCGAGGAGCTGCGCGAGTCGTCACAGCTGATCGTGATCACGCACCAGAAGCGCACCATGGAGGGCGCCGACGCCCTCTACGGCGTCAGCATGCGCGGCGACGGCGTCACCCAGGTCGTCAGCCAGCGCCTGCGCGACCTCGACTGACCGGCCGCGGTCACGGTTCGGAGGCGGGTGTGAAGAGGTAGCCGCGCACTCCGGTGTTGCCGCACGAGGCGAGGATCGTCTCCAGCCCTCCGCTGATCCGGATGTCGACGCCCATGCACATGCGGTGGTCCCGGGTCGCCTCCGGCACGATGTCGAACAGCTGCCCGCCCTTCACCGGCTTGCCCGCCGGCGTCAGCCCGAACCGCTGCAGCGGATCGTCGTCTCCGCACTCCTTCATGTGCAGCGTGGCCCGCTCGGTCTTCTCGTCGAGCGTCGCGCACCACAGCTTGCCCTTCGGCGTCCACGCCTTCAGCTGGAACGTCCCGGCGCCGCCGGGGACGGAGGCGAGCCGTATCCGCTGGAGCCTGTCCTCCGCCACGCACTTGTCCTGCGCCAGCTGCGGGAGGAGTTCTTCGTCCGGGAGGATCGACAGGCAGTCGCCGGTCCGCTCGCCGGTGATGGGCATGATCGTGTACCACCCGGCCGGGGGCGCCGCCGACTTGGCGGACGCGCCCGGCGAGGCCTGCGGCCGGTGGGGCTTGCCTCCGCCCCCACCGCCGAACACCCCCGCCAGCGTCGTGACCACCACGCCGAGCGTGATGATCGCGGGCGCCGCCACCATGAGCGACACCGGCCGGCGGTCGGCCTGCCCGCGCGAGGCTTTCTTGCGGTGCCGCGGGCCCGGCGGCGTCGCCGCGTGCCGCCCGGAGGAGCCGCTCCCGGAGGATCGGCTGCCGGAGGAGCCGCTCCCGGAAGGCGGGGCGGAGGCCATGACGGGAGCCGGGGCGGGGCGGGGAGCCGGGGTCGGCGGCGGAGGCGCCGCGGGGCCGAGGTTCAGCGCCGGCCGTCCCGCGACGCGCCGGTCGCCTTCCACACCGCGCCGGTCGCCTTCCATGACGGCGGGGCCGCACAGGCGGTCGTAGACCCGCAGCCACCGCTTGCGCTCGTCCGGCACGAGGCCGCATGTGGCCACGAAGGAGGTCACCAGCCCCCGGCTCGGCAGCGTGTGCCCGCTGAGGAGCGCGTCAAGCCCGGAGGGGACGACCACGCCGTCGGCGTTCATTCGCTCCTCAAGCTCGGAAAGGGGCAGACCGGACCATTGCTGCAGGTGGCGCATGAGGTCGAGCAGATCAGCCGGATCATGCGCCTCCTCCGGTTGCGGGACCGCTCTCGGAGCCGTCACCGGTGTCCTCCCGCGAACGGGAACGCCTGTTCTCGTAGGCATCGTAGCGATCTCCTCGTCCGGAATGACTAATGTTCGCTGTGCGGTCTTTGACAAGATCAATGGCGTCATGACTCGGCGCTCGTCAACTGGAGGGGCCCCCGCGATGCCGCGCTCCGGTGCATCCGTTCCGTCTGCCTTGCGGCGTTCCGTTGAGACCAGGGTCGGGACCACGTTCGTCCTGCTGATGCAGCTGCGCGTGCTGGTCATCGGGGTGACCGTGGTGGTGGACGGGCAGGTGCGCGGCGACCCCTGGGCGCTCGGCGTGCTCGTCCTCGCGGCCGTGGTCTCCGGCGTGGTGCTGGCGGGCTGGGAGAAGGTCGTGCTGCGGCTGTTCGAGCAGCCCGCGCTGCTGGCCTTCGACGTCCTCATCGGCTACGCGGTGCTGCAGGTGGGCGGGATCTTCGGCCCCTACTTCCTCGTGACGGTGGTGACCGCCGGTCTCGCCGGGCTGCTGTACCGGTGGCCGGTCACCGCGCTGCTGTGCGCGCAGCAGGCCGTCCTGTACTACGCGGCGCTCTACCGCAACGCGCCCTCCGACGACGGCGGCGACATCGCCATGCCGCTGCTCGTCATGCTGCCCGTCTTCTACGGGGTCGCGGCGCTCGTCGGCACGGTGCTGCGCCGCCTGTTCGACGAGCACGCCTCCGCAGAGGAGACGCGCTGGCGGATGGAGGCGGAGGCGATGGCCGCCGAGGAGCGCACCCGGCTGGCCCGCGAGATGCACGACTCGCTGACCGCGACGCTGTCGGGCATCGCCCTGTCGGCGAACGGCCTTCCCGGCTGGGTCCGCAAGTCCCCCGACCGCGCCGAGCGGGAGGCGCGGCGCATCGCCACGGCGGCCCAGGTCGCCACCCGCGAGGCGCGCTCGCTCATCGCCGAGCTGCGCGACGACTCCGCCGGCGTCCCGCTGGGCGACGCCGTGCGGGTGCTGGCGGGGGAGTGGGAGGGCCGCACCGGCGTCCCGGTGCGGGTGGACGCCGAGGCGGGCGCGGACCTCCCGGCGCCGGCGCGGCGCGAGATGATCACGATCGTGCGGGAGGCGCTGGAGAACGTGGGACGGCACGCGGAGGCGTCCCGCGTCGACATCGTCACGGCGGTCAACGACGGCGACCTGGAGGTGCGCGTGCGGGACGACGGTAAGGGCATGTCCAGACGGCCGGACGACCCCGGCTGGCTGGACGAGCTCGCCCGCGGCGGCCATTACGGCCTCGTGGGCATGCACGAGCGGGCCCGAAGGGCGGGCGGCCGGCTGGCCGTGCGCTCCGTCCCGGGAGGCGGCACCGAGGTCACCGCGTCGATGCCGGCGGGGCCGGAGTCCGAGCCCGCGCGGGCCGCGCTCGGGAGCCGGTGATGGACGAGCCCGTGCGGTACCGCGTCATGGTCGTGGACGACAACGCCTTCATTCGCGCCGGCCTCACCTCCGCGCTGGAGGCCACCGACGACATCGAGGTGGTGGGCGAGGCGGGCGACGGGCGCGAGGCCGAGGAGATGGCCTGGCGGCTGGTGCCCGACGTGGTGCTGCTCGACGTCCGGATGCCGCGCGTCGACGGGGTGAGCGCCGCCGCCGCGCTGAGCCGGACCAGCCGCGTGATCATGCTCACCCAGGTGGAGGAGCCGGAGGTGATCCTGTCGGCCGTCCGCAACGGCGCCGTCGGCTACCTCGTGCACAACACCTTCACGGTGGACGAGCTCGCCGCGGCGATCCGGGACACCGTCCGGCACCGGGCCCACCCCCTCTCGCACGCGGCCAGCGCCGCGCTCATCGACGCCGCGCGGACGGGCCGGCCGGCGGCGCCCGCGGCCGATCCGGCCGAGCAGCGCGCGCGTTTCGGCCTTTCCGCCCGCGAGGTCCAGGTCATGGATCTGATCGTGCGCGGTCATGCGAATCACGACATCGCGGCCAAGCTATTTCTCACCGAGAAAACCGTCAAGAACTACATCAATCGCATTTATGCGAAACTCGGCGCGCCGAACCGGGCCACGGCCATCGTGACCTGGCTCGGCATGCCTCCGGGCGGCTGAGCAGGGCCTCCGCGATTGGGGCCCGCGACCCCCGCCGCTAGGGCCCTAGGGCCCTAGGGACGCCCGGCGGCCCCGCATAGCGTTCCGGTGAACGAAGCGCATGAAGGACGGCGCCTTTATGGCCGGGCCTTCGTCTATTTCGCCGCCCGGAGGAACGCCATGCTTTTGCCGACCCGAAACAGAATGGCCATGATCACCGGCGGGGTCCTGGCCGCCGGCTGCTCGCTCGCGCTCGCCGGCGCCTCGGGGACGGGCCCGGACCCGGCTCCCGCCCGCGCCGTCGGAGCCCTGGAGAGGTCCGCGCCCGCCATCGCCTACGGGAAGCCGGGCCCGCGGGCCCACGAGGACACCTGGGACTCCGAGCACGCGAAGAAGAAGCGGCCCACCGCGACCGCGGCGCGGCGCTACGGGTGGGGACGCCCGATCGCCTTCGACGGCTTCCGCACTTTCGACCGGCGCGCCTGGGAGGTCTACACCGGACCGGGCAACGGCGGCCGCGGCCGCCGCGTCGCCAAGGCGGTGACCGTCCGGAACGGCGTCCTGCGCATCACCGGCAAGCGCAACGGCGACACCGGGGGCGTCGCCTGGATGAAGGGCGCCCAGAAGGAGGGCCGCTGGGAGGCCCGCGTCAAGGTGAGCCGCGGTTGCGCCTGCTACAACGCCAACCTGCTGCTGTGGCCGGTCGGCGGCGGTGGCGGCACCGACCCGCAGAACGGCGGCGGGGAGATCGACTGGATGGAGACCTATGGCGACAAGGGGCTGCGCAACGGGACCAACTTCTTCCTGCACTACGGACCCGAGAAGGAGTCCCAGCGCCTGAACTCCCACCTGCGCATCGACCTGACCAAGTGGCACGCCTTCGCGGTGGAGTGGAACTCCAGGGGCATCACGGGCTACGTGGACGGGCGCAGGTGGTTCCACACCTCGAAGCGGGAGGCCCTGCCGCCCGGAAAGATGGGGCAGGCCATCCAGCTCGACTGGTTCCCGCAGATGACCAAGCTGACGACCAAGGGGGTCAGCCGGAAGGCCGACGTGACCCTCTCGGTCGACTGGATCAACATGTACCGGCCCTGAGCGGCGGGGCGTCCGGTGTCACTTCACGATCTGCCAGATCTCCCCGTTGTGGCGCAGGGTGAACTCGTCCTGGAGGGTGCGCTCGGTCATGGACCCGCTCTGCGAGTGCAGAGCGGAGAACGGGATGACCGCCTCCTCGTCCACCAGCCGGCCGCCCTTCACGGACACGGTCCGGAGGGCCTGCCGCTCCTGCGGCCGGAGGAGGTGCGGCGTGTTGCGGACACCGGCCGGGCAGTCGCCGCGGAGCGCGGGGCCCCGGAGGAAGTCGCCGTCCTTCGCGACGTAGCGGCACACCCCCTGGTCCCCGGCGGCCTGGCCGCGCAGGAACGCCTGGAGCGCGGCCCGCGCGCCCTCGATCCCCTCCCGAGTGCCGGGGTCGGTGTCCTCCTGTGCGGTAGCCGAGGGCGACTGGGACGGAGCTCGGAACACGTCATCACCGCCGTCTTTGTCGTCACCGCCGCACCCCGACGTGAGAATTGTCGTCGCGAGCGCCGTGACGGCGAGGGCGCCGACGGCGCGGGAGGTGAACCGAAGAGCCATGGTGTGCCTTCCTCGGGGCGGGGATGTCGGCCCATTGTCCGAACGCCGCCTTTCCGGATGATCAGGCGGCAGCCGAAGATTAACGCCTTCACCGGGGGAACGGCCAGCGGTCGCAAGATCGCCAGGTCAGGGGCGGTGTGCGCCCGCCGGGACGGCTCACGCCGCCGCGGCTCCTTTTCTCTTATGGGCTGCCCGAGACGCCCGGACAGGAAATGCGGGGCCGGCCCACTCGGATCGCACCGAACGGGTGCGGAGGGTTAAGGCGCGATTATCCCATGAGAAGAAGCAGGAAAAGTCGGCCGGCGGGACGTTGCCGGCGTTATGGGCGGCGCTCCGTTGTGCGCCGGGTCGAGTGCCCTCTCGTCGTGACGGACGAACTCGGCGGCCACCGTTTCGGGGGCGACCGGGGAGGTCGGCGGCCTCGCCGCCATCGGTGAGGTCCGGCGAGGCCAGGGAGCGGCCGGAGCGGGTCGCAGGAGTCCGCTCGCGGAGGACGGCTGGGTGCCGCGGTCACAGGGGCCCGCGGCACTCAGTGCCTCCGGTCGGGCGGGAGGGCGCCGCTTCCGTGGGCGCGTGACGCGCGTCACATTTCCCTTGGAACGTGACACCGCCCAGTGCTCACCATTTCGGGCAAGACAGCGGGTGCGGTCTCCGCCGTCTTCCCCCCGCCTATAACCGTTTGGAGACTTCACGTCCGCGCCGGTGACGCGTATTCGGAGGGGATCGGCGTGCACCGACCGTGATGACCCGGCGACGCTGGCGGGCTTGTGTGACCTGGGGTCATCCACTACCCATATGGCCCTGCGGTTCTCCGGCTCCTTCACCGGACTCCCCCCGTCCGGTACGGAGAACCGCCGGAGAGGTGCGACGCATGGATCCCCAGAAACTCAAAGACAATTTCGGCCTGGTGGCCGCGAACGGCCTGGACGTCGCCGAATATTTCTACGCCGACCTTTTCGCGCGGGACCCGCAGCTCAGACGGATGTTCCCCGCGTCGATGGCCAAGCAGCACGAGGTGCTGCTCGCGGCGCTGTCCCAGATCGTCTCGACCGTGGACGACCCCGACGCGCTCGTCCCCTTCCTCAGCGACCTCGGCCGCCGCCACAACGACTTCGGCGTCGTCGCCGAGCACTACGCGCCCGTCGGCGCCAGCCTGCTCGCCACCCTCGCCCACTTCAGCGGTCCGGACTGGAACGCCGACCTCGAACGCGACTGGACGACCGCCTACGGCGTCGTCGCGAAGGTCATGTCGGAGGCCGCGGCGGAGCCCGTCGCCTGATCCGTGGACTCCCAGCGACTCAAGACCAGCTTCGCGCAGGTCGCCGAGAACGGCGACGCCGTCGCGCTGTTCTTCTACTCCGACCTCTTCGTCCGCAATCCCCACCTGCGGGACATGTTCCCCATCGGGATGAGCGGGCAGCGCGACAAGCTGCTGCGCGCCCTCGGCCACATCGTGTCCCAGGTGGACGACCTGGCCGTCCTCGTCCCGTTCCTGCAGCAGCTCGGCCGTGACCACCGCAGGTTCGGCATCGTGGCCGAGCACTACCCGCACGTCGGGGCCAGCCTCCTGGCGACCCTGCGGCACTTCTCCGGGACGGCCTGGACCGACGACCTCGAACGCGACTGGAGCGCCGCCTACGGCCTCGTCGCCAAGGTCATGCTGGAGGCGGCCGACGAGAACGCCCTCAACAGCCCCGCCTGGTGGAACGGCCAGGTCATCGCGGTCGAGCGCCGCCGGTTCGACATCAGCGTCCTCCGGATCCAGCCCGACCGGCCCCTGCCGTACACGCCGGGCCAGTCCGTGGCGCTCGAAGTGCCGTCCCGGCTGCGGCACTGGCGGTACTACTCGATGGCGAACGCGCCGCGACCCGACCACTCCGTCGACTTCCACGTCCGGCTGGTGGACGGCGGCCCCGTGAGCCCCGTGCTGGTCCGCGGGACCCAGATCGGCGACCGCGTCCGCATGGGCGCCCCCATCGGCACGCTCACGCTGGACGAGAGCTCCCCGCGGGACGTCCTGCTCGTCGCGGGCAGCACCGGCCTGGCCCCGCTCAAGGCGATCCTGGAGCAGATATCCCGCCGTGCCGTCCCGCCGCGCGTGCACCTGTTCTTCGGCGCCCGCAGCCGCGACGGCCTCTACGACCTGGAGGACCTGACCAAACTGGCGGACGGGTTCCCCTGGCTCACCGTCGTCCCGGCCGTGTCGGACGAGCCGGGCGGGCACGGGTTCTCCTCGCTGCTCTATTCGGGGGACGACGGCGTCGAGCACGGCAACCTGTCCGACGTGGTCGCCAGGCGCGGCCCCAGTCGACCTGGCCTTCGACGGCCTGGGCGTACGGGTCGAGCGCACGCCGCCTCGCGCTGCGCGGCCCTTCCACCAACGCGGCACGGCTTGCGTCCCCCTTTGGAGAGTCGGCGGCCGGGGAAGCGCT
>NZ_JBEZJP010000371.1:0-8374 GCF_040653175.1 Actinomadura sp. NPDC048032 | reverse complement strand
GTCAGGCGACCCGGTTGCTCCTGGAACGGGCACGAATTCGGCGGCAGCCACGCGCAGCGCGACGCGGTGCAGAAGACCCTGCTGGAGGCCGCCCTCCGTTCCGGCCGCCTCGATCTGGCCCGCGTCCTGGTCAGCGAGCGGATCAGCATACGACCCGCCAGCCCGTTCAACTGGCTCAAGCACGCCGACGTCGCCGAAGCCCTCGGCGACGCGGCCACGGCGTCCACCGCCCGATCGCACGCGGCGAAGCTGCGCCGGCCCTGAGCTCCCGGCCGACGCGGGCCTCCCCCGCCACCGGCTCGGACCCACGATCAGCCCCCAAGTCGTCCCCGAGGTGCTCGCAGACGTACTCGCGCAGGTCGCAACTGGCCCCCAAGGGCCGACGGCCCTGCCAGAAAACACACCAAACCAACTTGGTGCAATAAACGAGACGGTCGAGCGAATTTCGGTTAGATCAGTTCCCTAATATCGCGGCGTCCGCACCATTGGGGACTCGTTGACGTCGGAGGAAACCGCCCTCCAACGCCGACACCGCCGAGGTCATCGGCCTCATCGGGGATCTCATTCGGTCGCTGATCGAACATAGGGGCATCTTCAGGACCTGGAGGTCACCGAACACTGGGAAGTATCGTCGCAGCTTGAAGCCCTGGACGGCGTATACAGCACCTGAAGCACCACACGACGAGCGGCAGGCCGAAAAGGGGCCAGGTAAGCACGAGCACCTCGCGGCCGGGCGCCAGCACGCCGAGCCTTGCAGCACCCTCGGAGAGACAGGGGTGACCGCGCAATGAGTGACGGTGAACAGGCCCCGCATGGGCGGCGAGGGGGACCCGTCTGCCTCATGCGCCCCGCGAAAGCCGAATGCCAGCATGGCCGGATTTGACACCTATTGCCCCCTGCCCTGGGCCCGCCCGATGCGAGACACTTCCTTGTGCACGGAGAGCGAATCCCTGACGTGAACAACGTTTGGAGAACCGATGCCGCATATCGCCCTGGGGAACGACGCGTCCGGAATCATCTCGCTGTTCGCCTACCGGCCCGAGACCGCTCGCCCGATGAGCGAGCTGGCCGAGGTGCTGCTGCGCGGCCCGAGCTCGCTGAGCCGCGGCGAGCGGGAACTGATCGCCTCCTACGTCTCGGCCCTGAACGAGTGCGAGTTCTGCACCACCTCGCACGCGGCGTTCGCCGCCGCCCAGCTCCCCGAGGGCATCGCGCTGGTCGACCAGGTGCGGGCCGACCTCGAGAGCGCACCCGTGTCGGCGAAGCTGAAGGCCCTGCTGAGGGTGGCCGGCGCGGTCCAGCGGAGCGGGCGCGCCGTGCGGCCCGAGGACGTGGCCGCCGCCCGCGCCGAGGGCGCGACCGACGTCGAGGTGCACGACACGGTGCTGATCGCCGCCGCGTTCTGCATGTTCAACCGGTACGTGGACGGCCTGGGCACGACCCTGCCCGACGACCCCGCGGAGTACGCGGCGTCCGCCGACGCGATCGTCAACGGCGGATACCTGGCCATACTCGGCCGCCGAGAGGCACACGCCGAGACGTGAAGTCCGCATTCGCCCCGCGGAAGTAGCCGCCCGCGACCTCCCGCTCCGGGTCACCCCTCCTGGGTAGACGGGCACCGGGGTTCACCGGCTTTGGCCTGATCATGGACGACCTGCCGGGCCTGCGGGCCGATACCCGGTGATCGCAGAGGGCTCCCGCTGGTCTTGGTATGTGACGGTCGAGGGCCGTGGGTCGGCCGTGGTGTCAGCGTGCTGGAATCTCGCGGGCGCTGAGCTGGTTGTTATAGGTGTGAAGAAGATCGGTTTTCTTTCGTTCGGTCACTGGAGTGACGGCGCGGGCTCGCGGACCCGGTCGGCGGCGGACGCACTGCTGCAGTCGATCGATCTCGCGGTGGCCGCGGAGGAACTCGGCGCGGACGGCGCCTACTTCCGGGTGCACCACTTCGCCAGGCAACTGTCCTCTCCCTTCCCGCTGCTGTCCGCGATCGGTGCGAAGACCTCGCGCATCGAGATCGGCACCGGCGTGATCGACATGCGCTACGAGAACCCGATGTACTTCGCCGAGGACGCCGGCGCGGCCGACCTGATCTCCGGTGGACGGCTGCAGCTCGGCATCAGCCGGGGATCACCGGAACAGGTCATCGACGGGTGGCGGTACTTCGGATACGAGCCGCCCGAGGGCGACACCGATGCCGACATGGCACGCAAGCACACCGAAGTCCTGCTCACGGTGCTGCGGGGCAGAGGGTTCGCCGAGCCGAACCCGCGGCCGATGTTCCCCAATCCGCCCGGGCTGCTGCGCATCGAGCCGCATTCCGAGGGGCTGCGCGACCGCATCTGGTGGGGCTCGGGCTCCAACGCCACCAGCGTGTGGGCGGCCCAGCTGGGCATGAACCTGCAGAGCTCCACGCTCAAGGACGACGAGACCGGCGAGCCGCTGCACGTCCAGCAGCGCAAGCAGATCGAGGCCTACCGGCAGGCGTGGAAGGAAGCCGGACACCAGCGCGAGCCGCGCGTGTCGGTCAGCCGCAGCATCTTCGCGCTGACCACCGATCTGGACCGCGCCTACTTCGGCCGGAACGCCGACTC
This sequence comes from Actinomadura sp. NPDC048032, assembly GCF_040653175.1. Taxonomy (NCBI): domain Bacteria; kingdom Bacillati; phylum Actinomycetota; class Actinomycetes; order Streptosporangiales; family Thermomonosporaceae; genus Actinomadura; species Actinomadura sp. NPDC048032. The sequence continues at coordinate 5,783 of NZ_JBEZJP010000371.1, read as the reverse complement.
GGGCGACCACATCGGGATGATCGACGAGAACACCAGGGCCATCTTCGGACGCTCGTACGCGGCCGAACCGGACGTCCTGGTCAAGCAACTCGCCGACGACGAGGCCATCCAGGCCGCGGACACGCTCCTGCTCACGGTCCCCAACCAGCTCGGTGTGGACTACAACGCCCACGTCCTTGAGAGCATCCTGACCCACGTGGCGCCCGAACTCGGCTGGCGCTGAGAGCACAGCAAGCCGCGTCCGTCTCGACCTGGAACCGCGCTCGGTCGACGTCCTCAATGAGCAAAAGCCCAAATCCTGCGGCTCGCCGACGCTGCGAGCCGCAGGATCTCCTGGCTGCACGCGCAGGGCCCCTATGGGATTCGTCAAGGGTTGGGTCGGCGGGTGGCTCAGGTGACCATCGCGCGGTCGTGGTGCCGGCTGAGCTCTTTCAGCGACGCGATGTCCGGGTTGTCTGAGGATTGCAGCGCTGGTAGATGACCTCCGCCGCGGGTGACCAGGACGATGGCGGTCGCGGTGAATCCCTGCATCAGGGATCGGAGGATCACGTGGTTGGAGCGTGTGTAGCGGTCGATGAGGGTGTCGACGAACGCGCTGAAGACGTCGATGTCGATCTCGCATTCGTCCGCGTCCATCGGGCCGAGTCCTGTGGGGAGGTCGGTGAGCGCGGCGAACGACTCTGCTGCTCGCAGGAAGACCTGGGCGACTCCTGTTGCGGGATTCCAGAGGACCCGTTCGCCGATCTGGAAGAACTGGCTCATCGTCCTCCTTGCCGCCGTCATCGCAGCAGCGTGATCAGGTGTCAGTGATCACCGATCCTAGGGTGCGAGGAAGGGCCTGTCGGGCGCCGGATCCAGCGGGTCATGCGGCTTGGGCTGCGGGTCTGCGGTCGGGCCGGTAGGGCTGTTCGGGTGCCAGGCCGGCGTAGGCGGCCAGATGGCCTGGGGCGGGAAACGCGCGTAACGGGAAACCCTACGGGGGTGCGGTACAGTCCAGCGTAAGCGTATTGCCTACTCTTACAAGGGGCATCATGGGCATCAGCACCGAGCGCGACCTCGTCGACTTCCTCGTCACCTACACCCGGGACATGGCCCTGTCGGAGGAGGAACCCGGCGCGATCCTCGACCGCTACTTCGTGCCGGACTTCGAGTACTGCAACGAGGGCCTGGTGATCGACCGGCAGCGGATGATCGACCACGTCCGGCCCGTCCGCAAGAACGTCGACAGGGCGGCCATGGCAGCCGACGAACACACCGGGGTGGAGATCCACCAGGCGCTGGTCCGCGGTGACCAGATAAGCGCACGCTGGACCCTCCGCACCAGAATGCGCAAGGGCAAGACCTTCACCGCAGAGGTCTACATGTTCGGCCGGCTGGCGCCCGACGGCCGGATCCAGCGGATCGATCAGATCAACAGGCCACTCGACGATCAGCGGTAATCCATCCGCTCACGAGTACGGCCGTGACGCCGAGGCGCTCGCATCCTGACCACCACCGACAGCCCCGCCGCGTCCGATGCGCCAACGTTCGATCAAGGCTGGCATCTCGCGTAACAGGAACCCGTGAAGTCACGTAGCTCCTGCAGTCGGCGAGCCGCGAGTCGTTGCCGTCCCCGTGGCGCTGAAGAACGGCGTCCAGTTCGCTGGCACCGCGGTCCTGGGCGCGGCCCACGGCCGTCCTCGTCATCGCCGGAGCCTGGCGGTTCAACCACCGGACCCTCGCCCCGCGAAAGGCCGGGCGCGTCAGGTCTCGGTCCCTCGGTCCTCGGCGCTCTTCCCAGCAGCCTTGGCGCACCTCGTCGGCTCGACGTAGTCGACGGCGCGGGTGCCAGGGTGCTCGCCTGGAGGTCGTGTGGAAAGCGCGCTTGGATTCGCGTTAGGGTCGTGGCCGGTGAGCCGGGAAGTCTGGTCGGCAATGCGTCCGCCATTCCCGAGAGAGCCCCGGTATGCCCAACCTTCTGCTCGCCTTCTCCGCCTTGCTGCTGCTGGCGGTCCTGGTGTCCAGCCTCGCGCACCGCACTGTGCTGTCGACGGCGGCGCTGTTCCTGGTCGGAGGGTTCCTCCTCGGTGACGGCGTCACCGGGGTGATCACGCTGCGGCCCGGCGACACGCTGGTGTCCGAGCTGGCGGAGCTGGCGCTGTTCGCGGTCCTGTTCACCGACGGCATGCACGCGGGCTGGCAGGACCTGCGCAGCGCCTGGCGGCTGCCCGGACGCGCGCTGGGCTGGGGCCTGCCGCTGACCCTGCTGGTCACCGCCGTGCTCGCGCACTACGTCGTCGGCCTGGGATGGGTGCAGTCACTGCTGATCGCGGCCGTCCTCACCCCGACCGACCCCGTGTTCGCCGCCGCGCTCGTCGGCAACGACAAGGTCCCGCCTCGGCTGCGGCACCTGCTCAACGTCGAGTCGGGCGTCAACGACGGGCTCGTCCTGCCGTTCGTGGTGCTGTTCCTGGCGATCGCCCAGGGCGAGGAGAACCTGCACCTGGGCGAACTCGGCGCCGAGCTGGCCGGCGGTCTGGCCATCGGCGTGGCGATCCCCTGGGCGGCGATCATGCTGGTGCGCACCCGGTGGTTCGCGATCTCGCCCAAGTACGAGCCGCTGAACGCCGTCGCGATCGGGCTGCTGGTGCTCGCGACCGCGCAGGCCACGCACGGCAACCTCTTCCTGGCGGCCTTCGCCGCCGGGGTCACCGTCGCGACCGTCGGGCACCGGCACCGGGAGGCGTTCGAGCAGTTCGGCGAGCTGATCGCCGAACTCCTCAAGCTCGCCGCGCTGCTGGTGTTCGGTGCGCTGCTGTCCCCCGCGTTCCTCGGCGACGTCGGCTGGACGGGCTGGGCCTTCGCCGTGCTGGCGCTGGTGGTCGCCCGGCCGGTGGCGATCTGGGTGTCGTTCCTGCGCTCCGGGCTGACCGCGCGGGAGCAGGCGGCGGTGATGTGGTTCGGCCCGAAGGGGTTCGCCTCGGTCGTCTACGGGCTGCTGGTCCTGGAGTCCGGCATCCCGGCGGGTGAGAAGATCTTCCACCTGGTCGGCGTCACCATCACCCTGTCGATCCTGGCGCACTCCTCCACCGACATCGTCGTCGCCCGCGGCTTCGACGACGAACGCGAAGTACCGGCCTGGTTCGAGCGCACCCGCACCCGGATCAGGCGTCCGGGAGTCTCCGGCAAGGCGCCGGACGAACCCTCGCCCCCGTCGAGATCGGAAGATCGTTCCGAGGATCGTCCGCAATGACCGCGAGGCTGCCCGTCCGCTCCGGGGCGGGCCGAGGTCTGAGCCCCGGCCGCGCGGGCCCGGTCCTCCTTGACCGGGTCCGCACGGCGCCGGGATCGCCCCCGTCACACCTTGAGGACTCGGATCGACGGGTGGTTCCTGGTGTTCAGGTAGAGCTTCTCCTTCGTGCCGTCCTGCTCCAGTTCGAGGACCAGGCGGTAGCGGTACAGCCCCGGCCGGGCGGTGCTGAGAACGGCCCCCGCCCAGTAGTAGTAGATCGGTGTGTAGGGCGAGCGCATCAGGTCCGGCATCCCGTAGATCTTCAGCTCGGTCATGACGCGGCGTTCGGCGACGTCCTCCTCATCGCCCCGCTCGGTGTCCAGGAACACCAAGTTGTTGATCTTCGGCATCGGCGGCCATGTGCCGTCGGGCCGTTTGTGCATCTCGATCGGGCGGATGATCCAGTTGATCACCTGCCCCTGCTTGCAGATCGTCTCGAGGTGGTCGGTGCCCTGCCCGACCCCGCCGACGCTGTTGTCCATCATGTAGAGCGCGTCGTCGAGGGAGCCGGTCCGGGCGGCGCGCTCCATGTTCACCAGGGTGACGACGTTGAGCTGGACGGAGTTGAGCTGACCGCGGGCCTCGGTGGTCATCGGTGCCCCCTTCCGGTGGCACTCTGGCCGACCAGGGCCGGCGTCGATATGGCGTACGGCTCCGTGACGGTGCCGAGCCGGAACTTCAGCCGGTACGAGACGGGCTCGGCGACATGCCGCTTCACCGTCGCGGTCCAGTAGGTGATGTCGGTGTTGGGGTAGACCTTCCGCTCGGGCGCGCAGAACTTCTCGTCGATCACGATGCCGTCGAGGGCGGCGTAGGTCTCGCACTCCAGGACGACGACGTTCCAGATGATCCGGTCGCCGGAGCGCACCCGGGTGCGCAGGTCCACCGTGCCGAAGCCGGTCGACCCCTCGGCCTTGTTGGTGTCGTACAGGTACAGGTTCCCCTCCAGGGTTCCGGAGGCGAGGGCCGCGACCGGGTCGATCACCGCCGTGATCGACACGGGCCGGGACTCGGGTGGTCTGGCCTTGCTGGGCATCGGCTTCTCCGTTCGGTGCGGGTCTCGGGGGGATGCGGGCTCAGGGCATCGGCAGCGCGCCGAGGCCCGCCCCGGTGAAGGCGTTGCGCTTGGGATCGCTGATGACCTTGATGGCGGAGTCGCAGGTGAAGTCGACCGGCTCCCAGGACGGCTCGTCGTTGCGCCAGACCAGCTCGTGCAACTGGATGTGCATCGTGTAGCGGTAGGTGCCGGGACGGGCCGTGTCGACCGAGGCCGCCCAGTACCAGCCGTCCGACACCATGTCCGGCGAGCCGTACTGGGCGGGATACATGACCTTCTCGTCCACGGCCTGGCCGGTGATGTCGGTGATCACGGGGTTGGGGTGGTTGTAGGCCTGCCCCTCGCCGGTGACGACGTTCCCGGTGACGTCCAGGACCTTGCCGACGGCCGGGGCGCGGCCCCCGCGCGGCCTGCGGGCGCGGGCGCCCACCCGGCGACGCAGGCCCTCCAGTTCGGCGGCCGTGTCGACGGACGGGTCCCCGGCCCGGTCGGCGACACCCGCGATCTCCTCCAGCGCCTCCTGGTCGGTGGCCTGCGCCCGGTCGGCGTGGTAGCTGCGGGGGACGGTCGGAGGGATGGAGCCGAGACTGGCGGGCAGCCAGTTCAGCACCTGCTCGGTGGCCTGCGACCCGTCCGCCCAGTACGTGCCGGGGCAGATGGTCACCAGGTCCGGGGTGCCCTGTCCGGTCGAGCCGAGGAAGGCCATGTTGTCGAAGAGGTAGACGTTGCCGGTGAGCGTTCCGGCCTGGAGCGCGTTGGCGATGTCGACGAGGACGATGATCCCTTGCTGCTGCGCCATGGATGCGCCTTTCGGGTCGCTGGTGGGGTCACGCGCACATCAGCGCGGGCGAGTCGAGATGCAGGACGCTGTGGCGGCCCTCGTGCATCTGCACTTCCAGCCGGTAGTGGTAGGGGACGCCGCGGGTGAGGTGGGCCGGGACGACGCCCTCCCACACCTTCAGGTCGAGGTTCTCGTGGCCGCCGGACGGCGCCTCCCAGACCGGTGCCCGCTCCGGGGCGGCTCCGCCGGGGGGCAGGAAGGTGATGGCGGAGATCTCGGCGGTCGTCTGGACGTCGATCGCGATCGCGGTCCACTGGACGACCTGCCCGGGCACGACGATCGTGCACAGGTCGACGGTGCCCTGGCCGTGGCTTTCGAAGTCTCCGTCGTCCACCAGGGAGAGGTTGCCGTTGTGCAGCGTCCCGTCCGAGAGGGCTCCGACGGCGTCCACGAGCACGACGATGTTGACGTGGGGTTTCACTGGCACTCCTGTTCTGGTCGGTCGCCGTCCCTCAGCCCCGGTCGCGGACGAGGGGAACCTTGCCGACGGCCGTCCGTTCGATCTCGGGCGAGGACCGGGGCACGAACGCGAGCTGGAAGCGGTAGCCGGTCCGCTCGACCGCCTCCGGGGTGGCCTCCCGGTCGTTGAACAGCGACAGGGAGCGGAGAAGCGC
>NZ_JBEZJP010000370.1:0-8378 GCF_040653175.1 Actinomadura sp. NPDC048032 | reverse complement strand
GGTCGTCCTGCCGGAGGACGACCCGCGCCTGTGTCAGGTGAGGGACCGGGTCCGCGGGGCCTCGTCCGGGACGGGGACGAAGACGCCGCCGGCCTGGTCGTAGACCTCGACGTTGGCGGACCCGAGGTCGAGGTAGAGGCCGACCAGCTCGATGTCGCCGGAGTCGACCCGCTCCCGCAGCCACGGGTAGGTCCGCAGGTTGTCGAGCTGCTGCATCACGTTGATCTTGCAGAGGCGGGTGAGGGGCTGCTCGTCGGCGGGCGGTTCCTCGGCGAGGAAGCGGGCGAGGCTGTGGTTGCCGTGCTTCAGCCAGCGCGACAGGCCCTCCAGGTGCTCGACCTCGGAGCCGCCGGCGAGCAGCGCGGCCATCGCGCCGCAGTTCGAGTGGCCGCAGACCGTGATCGTCTTGATGCCCAGGACGTTGACGGCGTACTCGACGGTGGCCGCCACCGAGTCGTCGGGCGTCCCGGAGCCGCGCCGGGGCACGAGGGCGCCGACGTTGCGGTTGATGAACAGGTCGCCGGGGCCGCTCGCGGTGATGATGTTGGGCACGATGCGCGAGTCGACGCAGGTGATGAACAGATGCTGGGGCTTCTGCTCCATCGCCAGCTCGGCCATGATCGGGCGGACGAGCGGGGCCGTGCGCCCGTGGTATTCGCGGACGCCGTTCAGCAGGACGTCCGCGGGGGACATCTCGGGTGCGTCCAGCGCGGCCTCGGTTCGCCGCCGGCGGTTGGCCCAGGGGGCCCACCAGCGGGCCGGAGGCGGAGTCTTGGCAGCTTGGGAGATATCGCCAGTCACAGCTCTTTCATACCAAGCCTCGTGAACCTCGTCGATGTCGACCCTCCCCCCTTGGCGCTCGTGGGCGAGCCTCCAGCGGTGGACGGCGTCGAACGCGGCATGGTCCATGAAGTCGACGTTGAGGTCGAGGTCGACGCGGGCGTCCGCCGGGATCTGCTGCAGGGCGCGCGCGACGCGGGGAACGCCGAGGAAGGTGAACGTGCCCTCGACGACCACGTGCCAGCGGGGCGAGGCGGGCGCGTCGCCGGGGGCGGGCACGAACTGCTCCGTCCTGACCGAGAGCCGGGTGAGCCGGCGCAGGGCCAGCACCGCCATGACCCCGATGCCGAGCAGGACGCCCTCGCCGAGACCGAACAGCACGACACCCCCGAGGGTGACGAAGTAGGCGGGCGCCTCGCGGTGGTGGCGCAGGGCGCGGACCCGGGACAGGTCGGCCAGCCGGACGCCGAGCACGACCAGCAGCGCGGCGAGCGCGGCCAGCGGGACCTGCTCGATGAGCGGCCCGCAGGCCAGGGCGAGGACGAGCACCCAGACGCCGTGCAGGATGGGTGACAGTCGGGTGCGGCCGCCCGCCTCGATGTTGGCGGTGCTGCGGACGATCACGCCGGTGATCGGCAGCCCGCCCAGCACGCCGGAGACGGCGTTCGCGGCGCCCTGGCCGAGCAGGTCGCGGTCGAGGTCGGCGGACGGGACCCCCGCCGGGCGGGAGCGGTCGACGGCGACGCTGCACAGCAGGGACTCGACGGCTGCCACGAGCGCCACGGAGATGACCGCTCCGGTGATACCGAACAGTGTCCCTTCCGGCATGACGGGGAGGGCCCAGCCGTCCAGCAGCGAGGACGGCAGGTCGACGCGCGGCACCCGCCAGCCGAGGGCCCAGGCGAGGGCGGTGGCCAGGGCGACGGCCGGCAGCGGGCCCGGGACGAGGCGGAGCGCCCCGCTCTTCGGCAGCCGGGACCAGCCCAGCACGACGAGCACGGTCAGCCCGGCGACCAGCGCGGACTGCGTGTGCGGCCGCGCGAGCTGGCCCGGCAGCTCGCTCAGGTTCGCGACGGCCGACTGCTGGGGGCTGCCGCCGAGGACCACGTGGACCTGGGCGAGGACGATGACGACGCCGACCCCGGCGAGCATGCCGTGCACGACGGCGGGGGAGACGGCGAGGGCGGCGCGCGCGACCCGGCTCGCGCCCAGGACGATCTGCACGAGTCCGGCGAGCAGGGTGATCGTGCAGGTGGCGCGCCAGCCGTAGGTCTGCACGAGGCCGGCGACGAGGACGGTGAGCCCGGCGGCGGGCCCGCTGACCTGGAGCGGCGAGCCGCCGATCAGGCCCGCGACGATGCCGCCGACGACGGCGGCGATCAGTCCGGCGGCGACGGGTGCGCCGGAGGCGACGGCGATGCCCAGCGAGAGCGGGATCGCGACGAGGAACACGACGAACGAGGCGAGGAGATCTCGCCGGAGCGTGGATGCGTTCGGTGGCTTAAAAGTCACACAACGTATTCAATCATGTGCTCAGCGCTTCCCTCGGACACGACGAGGGCCGCCGGACGGATCCGGCGGCCCTCGATCAAGTGTGCCTTGGTCAGCGGCGGTAGTTCTCCCAGTCGTCGGTGGGCTGCTGGGAGCCGTACGGGGGGTTGTCGTTCTGCTGGCCGCCCTGCGGGTAGCCGCCCTGCTGCTGCGGCGCGCCGCCGTAGTAGCCGGACCCGTACGCCTGCGTGGCGTTCGGGTCGGCGTAGCCGCCGGTGCCCGGGTCGTGCGGCGCGGCCAGCGGGTCGCCGCCGTTGTAGCTGCTGCCGCTGAAGTCGCCGTAGGCCCCGGAACCCCCGGTGCCGGTCTCGCCGCCGCCTCCGGCTCCGCCGCCGCCGAACCCGCCGAGCGGGTCGTCGTAGCGCTGCGAGTCGCCGTAGGCGGGGGCGGTCGGGTAGCCGTCGTTCGGCTGGCCCTGCCCGTACCCGGGCGGCCCGCCGATCCCGGAGTCGTAGCCCTGGCCGGAGCCGCCGCCCTGCTGGCCGCCGGACGGCCACGGGCCGGTGTTGCCGGTGCTCGGCGGGGCGGGCGGGGTCGTCCCGTAGGAGCCGGTGCCGAGCGGGTCGCTCAGCGGGTCGTTCAGGGAGCCGCCGTAGGAACCGCCCGTGTCGGACGGCGAGGGCGGGCCCGACCGCTGCCGGTCGGACTGGATGCGCTGGAGCAGTTCGTCGACGGTCGGGAGCTTGTGGCCGTCGGTGTCAGAGCCGCCGCCGTGCGCCGCCGGGGGGGCGGGGGCGGGGGGAGCCGGTGGGGCGGGCGGAGCCGGCGGCTCTTCGGGACGGCCGAGGGGCAGCCCGAGCGGGTCGCCGCCGAGGGCCCCGCCGGGGCCGGACGAGCCGAGCGGCAGGTCGTAGTCCTGGCGGCCTCCGGGCGGCGGGCCGGCGGCCGGACGGCCTCCGAGCGGGTCGGAGGCGTAGTCGCCGTAGGACGGCTCCTGGGAGCCGTACTGGGGCTGTTCGGGGATGCCGTACTGGGGCTGGTCTGCGCCGTACTGCGGCTGGTCTGCGCCGTACTGGTCCTGGCTCCCGTACTGGTCCGGGACGCCGTACTGGTCCTGGCTTCCGTACTGGTCCTGGCCGCCGTAGGACGAGTCGCCCGAGCCGTAGTCGGACGCTCCGTACGCGGGCTGCGGCTCCTGGCCGCCGTACACCGGCTGGTCGGGCGCGCCGGGGCCGCCGAAGGGGCTCTGCGGGCCGGTGCCGCCGTGGCCGCCGTGGGCGCCTGTTCCCGCCAGGTCGGTCGGGATGGGGTCGAGCGACGTCGCGCCCGGGTCGTTCCCGGCGAACGGGGAGCCGCCCTGGAACCCGCCCGGGCCCGGGGGCGTCTGCTGCGGGCCGGTGCCGAGGCCGTTGAGGACGGTGCCGTCGGGGCCGAGGGAGACGGGCTGGGTGAGGCCGGGCGGCTCGATGGCCGGCTGCTCGGGCGGGGGAGCCTGCGGGGGAGACTGCGCGTTCAGCGGGTCGGCGGCCGGGTCGCTCTCGGGGCGCGGGCCGCCCTCGTTCTGCTGCCAGGGGAACTTGGGCTTGTCGAAGGTGATCGTCGCCCAGTAGTCGTCGTCCTCCATCTCGTCCGACGCCTGGCCCGGAGGCGGGGGCGGCGGGGCGGACGGCCCCGGGGCGGAGGTGGGAGCGGCGAGCGGGCCGCCGCCGGGTCCGGCGACGCGACGGTCGGGAACGGGCTCGGGAGCGCGGTCGTAACCGCCGTCGTAGCCCTCGTCGTACCCGGGGCCGTACTCGTCCGGGCCGCCGCCCATCTGCTCCTGCGGCGGGGGGACTCCTCGGCGGCCGCGGGGCTGCTTCTGCGGCTCGTCGTCCATCCAGTCGTCGTCGTCATCGCCCCCCGCCCTGCTGGCCCGCAGGCCGAGGGCCACGAGGACGACCACGAGGACGACGACCACAATGAGGCCGAAGACCACGATGTAAGAAGTCATGCCACCACCCAATGCCTTGGCCCGGCGAGAGTCGCCAGCGCGGACCGCGGGTCCGTCCCGATTGTCGCCAGCGTCCGGATAGTCACGGGTTTCCGCCGCCTTGGCTTAACCCGATTCTCTCCGACCGCTATGACCGTTGTCACACCCTTCGCGCACATTTACCCTCACACGGCGCGTGCCGATCGGCCAACTCCGCCGACCCGCACGCCCCTGACAGCTCCGGCCCCCGCCGGGGCCGTCCCGGCCCCGTGCTCGCAGGCTCCACGGTCAACGCGCCTGCTCGCCGCCGAAGTTCCCGGTGATCCGCCCGCGCCCCACCGTGTGCTTGGCGATCGCGGGGAGCGAGTCCTTCAGAGCCGCGCCGTTCCGGAACGGCGCCGGATCGTCCAGCGCGTAGATGCTGAACCGGTACCGATGCTTCTCTCCCTTGGGCGGGCACGGGGGCGCGTAACCCGCCTTCTTGCCTGTGGTCAAGCCCTCGACGGTCCCGTCGAGCCGGGCGCCTTCGACCAGCTCGTTCACGGTTCCGTCGATGCCCGCGATCACCCAGTGGACCTTGGCGCCGCCGGAGGCGTCCGGGTCGTCCATCACGATCGCGAACGACCGGGTGCCGGCCGGCGTGCCCGACCACCGGAGCGGCGGGGTCTTGCCCTGTCCGCCAGGGTACGTCGTGCAGCCGTATCGCGGGGGCAACTCGCGCCCATCGCGGAAGACCGGGCTGGTCACGGTGAACCACTCCGACAGTTCCGCGCTCTTGTTCTGGGGCTGGCCGATCAGCCCGCAGCCGCTCAGCGCCCCGGCGAGCGCGAGCGCGCCCGCCGCGGCCATGACCGGCCGCCGGTCTCTGCTCATCATCGATACGCTCCCGGGCGAGATCGTACGCCGCGCGCCGCCGGATCGCCGTCATCTCGGCCCCCGATTGTCGGCCGCGCGCGTCCCGCCGCCGGCGCCCCCTTCCTCGTCCGCCCCAACCTTAGGGGTTTTCCGGGGGTGGGACGGGCCGTTCGCCCCGCCTCGGGAGGCCGCCGCCCACGGCGGTGTCCTGTGACGTTCGTCATGCGTGCATTGCTGCGCTCCACCCCGCTTTTGGGCAAGTAGTGGCGGGTTTCACACCCGTATCGGCGGGATCCTTTGCCAGAACGGGAAGTTCGGCGGTTCTTTCCTGGTTCCTGATTGGTGAACGGCACGTTCCATCCGCTAGTTTGTGAATGTCTTCACAAGCCGACCGTGACATTGGAGGGCCGCAATGGCCAGGACCGCCCAGGGGACCCCCGGCGCTCCCCACATCCTCATCGTGGGTGGCGGCTATGTGGGCATGTACACCGCTCTTCGCCTGCAGAAGAAGCTGAAGCGGGAGCTGAAGAGGGGCGAGGTCAGGGTCACCGTCGTCGACCCCAACTCGTACATGACGTACCAGCCGTTCCTGCCCGAGGCCGCCGCCGGGAACATCTCCCCGCGGCACGTCGTCGTCCCGCTGCGCCGGGTGCTGCCGAAGTGCACCGTCCGCAAGGCGCGCGTGACCGAGCTGAACCACGACGAGCGATGGGCGATCGTCCAGCCGCTGGCGGGCCCGCCGGAGCGGATCACCTACGACTACCTGGTCATGGCGGCCGGCGCGGTGCCGCGGCTCCTGCCGATCCCCGGGCTGGCCGAGAACGGCATCAGCCTGAAGACCGTCGGCGAGGCCATCCACCTGCGCAACCACGTCCTGGAGCAGCTGGAGATCGCCGAGTCGACCGACGACGTGGAGCTGCGCCGCAAGGCGCTGACCTTCGTGTTCGTCGGCGGCGGGTTCGCCGGCGTCGAGGCGGTCGCCGAGCTCGAGGACATGACCCGCGACGCCACCAAGTACATGCGCAAGGTCACGCCGCAGGACCTGCGGTTCGTCCTGGTGGAGGCGGCCGACCGCATCCTTCCGGAGGTCGGCCCCGACATGGGCAAGTGGACCGCCGAGCAGCTGCGCGGCCGCGGCATCGCGGTGAAGATGAACACCTTCCTGCAGTCGGCGGTGGACGGCCAGATCGAGCTGTCGGACGGCAGCAGCTTCCCGGCCGGCACCCTCGTGTGGAACGCGGGCGTCAAGCCGTCGCCGGTCGTGCGCAACGGCGACCTGCCGGTCGACGAGCGCGGCCGCGTGAAGGGCACCGAGTACCTCACCATCGAGGGCCTCGTCCGCGCGTTCACCGCGGGCGACAACGCCGCGATCCCGGACCTCACCGAGGACGGCATGTTCTGCCCGCCGAACGCCCAGCACGCCGTCCGCCAGGCGAAGCTGCTCGGCGACAACATCGTGCGGTCGATGCGCGGCAAGACGCTCAAGCCCTACGTGCACGGCAACCTCGGCGCCGTCGCGGGCCTCGGCCTGCACAAGGGCGTGGCCAACCCCCTCGGCATCAAGCTCAAGGGCTGGCCCGCGTGGTTCTTCCACCGCAGCTACCACGGCGCGATGGTCCCGACCTTCAACCGCAAGATCCGCGTCATCGCGGACTGGACGCTCGCGCTGTTCCTCAAGCGCGAGACCGTCTCGCTCGCGACCATCGAGCAGCCGCGCGCCGACTTCGAGCTCGCGGCCCTCGACGACGGCAAGGCGAAGGCGAAGGCCGACCAGAACGCGGCCTGAGCAGAACGCGGTTTCAGCAGAACGCGGCCTGAGCCGTTCCGCGCGAAACGCCCCGGCGGTCATCGACCGCCGGGGCGTTCCCCGTTTTCAGCAGTGCCTCAGTCGCGCTTCGGCAGTGCCTCGGTCGCGCCTCAGGCGCGCTGCTTGAAGGCGCGGAGCGACAGGGGCGCGAAGACCAGCGAGATGCCGACGCCCCACGCGAGCGCGATCCAGGCGTGCTCCAGGACGGGGCCGCCGACCAGCAGGCCGCGCATCGCCTCGACCAGCTGCGTGACGGGGCTGTTGTCCATGACGTACGCCAGCCAGCCGGGGATGCCCTTCGTGGACGGGATGAACGCCGTGCTGAGGAAGCTCAGCGGGAAGATCACCACGAAGCCGAAGATCTGCACCTTCTCCGGCTCGCTGACCTTCATCGCGATGAAGACCGACGTCCAGGAGAACAGGATCGCGAACGTCAGCAGCAGCAGGAACGCGCCGAGCACCGCCAGCGCGTTCGTCTCCACCCGGAAGCCGATGGCGAACCCGACCAGCAGCAGGATCGTCATCGACCACGCCTGCTTGACGGTGTCGGCGATGATCCGCCCGGCCAGCGGGGCGCTGCGCGCGATCGGCAGGCTGCGGAACCGGTCGAACACGCCCTTGGTGATGTCGGTGTTGAGCCCGAACCCGGTGCTCATCCCGGCGAAGAGGGCGTTCTGGGCGATGATGCCGGGGATCACGATCGGCAGGTACGCCTCGACGCTGCCGGCCATCGGCGGGCCGAACACGTAGGCGAACAGCAGCACGAACATGATGGGCTGGATCGACAGGTCGAGCAGCTCCATCGGGTTGTGCTTGATCTGAACCAGGTTGCGCCAGGCCAGCGTGACCGTGTTGCGCAGGGCCGTGGCCGGCGCGACCCGCTTGGACAGATCCTGCGGCGCGAGCGTCGCGGTGGTCATGCGGAGGCGCCTTCCTTGTCGGTCTGCTTCTGCAGTTCGTCGGCCTCGGCGTCGATGTCGTCGGTGTGGTGGCCGGTGAGGGCGAAGAACACCTCGTCCAGGCTGGACTTGCGCAGCGACAGCTCGCCGACGGCGACGCCCGCCTCGTCGAGGCGGCGGACCACGGCCGGCATCAGCTGCGGGTCGGTGATCGGCGCGCTGACCAGGTCGTCGCGGACCTCCGGGACGGCCTCGGCCAGCTCGCCGACGATGCGCTCCACCGCCGCCACGTCCGCCGCGTCGACCGGCCTGACCTCCAGCACCTGCCCGCCGACCTGGGCCTTGAGCATGTCGGACGTGCCGTGCGCGATGGCCTGGCCGCGGTCGATGACGATGATGTCGTCGGCGAGCTGGTCGGCCTCCTCCAGGTACTGCGTGGTGAGCAGCACGGTGACGCCGTCGTCGGTCAGGCCGCGGACGATGTCCCAGAGGCCGTTCCTGCTGCGCGCGCGCCAGCAGCACTCCCACCGCGTCCCTCAGCCATCCAAGCGGCCCGGTGATCGGCACCTCCGTTCCC
>NZ_JBEZJP010000369.1:0-8410 GCF_040653175.1 Actinomadura sp. NPDC048032 | reverse complement strand
TGCTCCCGCACGGTGGCCGTGTCGACGTCCACCCAGCGGAGCCAGGTCTCCTGCAGGACGTCCTCGGCGTCGGCGGCCGAGCCGAGCATCTCGTAGGCGACGGTGAACAGCAGGTTGCGGTGGGCGACGAACACCTCGGTGGCGGAGTCCACCGAGGTCGCGGGCTCGGCTGTCCCCGCGGTCCGTTCCGTGCGCTCGCTCATCCCCGGCTCCCGCCTGTGCGTTTCCCACCCTTGCCTCGTGCACTGGACGTCGCAGCCCGCCGTTTTGTAACACCAGCGCTCGGGTGGCCTACGTCACATCGCCTCGGCTGTTACAGGGGCCGGTGCGGCGGCGTCTCGTGTTCGTCAGGACGCCGCGCGGCGAACGGTCCGGGCGGCTCGCGATACGAGTGGAAGGCATCCGCCACATGGCCGAGACGGCCTCACCCGAGAACATCCCCACCCGATCCGGCACGACGACGGAGGCTCCACCCGGTTCGAGCTCCCGCCGCTGGTGGGGGCTGGTGGTCATCGCCCTCGCCCAGCTGATCGTGGTGCTGGACATGACCATCGTCAACATCGCCCTGCCGTCCGCCCAGCGCGACCTCGGCATGACCGACGGCAACCGGCAGTGGGCCATCACCGCCTACACCCTCGCCTTCGGGGGCCTGCTCCTGCTCGGCGGGCGCCTCGGCGACCTGTTCGGACGCAGGCGCGCCTTCATCACCGGCCTGCTCGGCTTCGCCGCGGCCTCCGCGCTCGGCGGCGCCGCCACCGGCCCCGGCATGCTGTTCGCCGCCCGCGCCCTGCAGGGCGTCTTCGCCGCGCTGCTGGCCCCCGCCGCGCTGTCCCTGCTGACCACGACCTTCACCGACCCGCGCGAACGCGGCAGGGCGTTCGGCGTGTTCGGCGCCATCGCCGGCGCGGGCAGCGCGATCGGCATGCTGCTCGGCGGCCTCTTGACCGAGTACCTGGACTGGCGCTGGTGCCTGTACGTCAACGCCCCGGTGGCGGCGGTCGCAGTGCTCGGCGCGGTCGTGCTGCTCGACGACCCCGGCCGCAAGGCCGGTGCGCAGCTGGACGTCCTCGGCGCCGCGCTGGGCTCCGCCGGCGTGCTGTCCATCGTCTACGGCTTCAGCGAGGCCGAGTCCCGGGACTGGGACGACCCCCGGGTGCTGGCCCTGCTCATCGGCGGCGTGCTGGTCCTCGGGCTGTTCTCCCTGTGGCAGACCCGCGCCCGGACGCCGCTGCTGCCCCTGCACATCGTCAAGGACCGGCAGCGGGCGGGCGCCTACCTGACGATGGCCCTGGTCACCGTCGCCATGTTCGGCGTCTTCCTCTTCCTGACCTTCTACCTGCAGGGCATCAAGGGGTGGTCGCCGCTGAAGACCGGCACCGCCTACCTGCCGATGACCGTGTGCATGGTCATCGGCTCCACGCAGATCTCGGTGCGGCTGCTGCCCCGGGTGCCGGTCCGGGCGCTGATCATCCCCGGCCTGGCCCTGGCCGCCGGCGGGCTGGCCGTCCTGGCCTCCATGGACGTCCACGCCACGTACCCCGGCCGCGTCCTGCCCGGCATCTGCATGATGGGCCTCGGCATGGGCGTCACCTTCATGGCGGCCATGTCCACGGCCACCGGCCGCGTCGCCCCGCACGAGCAGGGGGCGGCCTCGGCGACCCTCAACACCATGCAGCAGGTGGGCGGATCGGTCGGCACCGCGCTCCTCAACACGATCGCGGCGAGCGCGACCGCGGACTGGCTGACCGGCCACGAGGTCGACCTCGCCCAGCGGACGCCGCAGGTGAGGGCCGCGCTGGCCGAGGCGACCGTGCACGGCTACTCCGTGGCGACCTGGACCTCCGCGGGGATCATCCTGCTGGCCGCACTGGTCGCGGGCGTCTTCGTCAACGCCAAGGCGCCGGGACGGCAGGCCGGACCGGCGGCCGGCGCCCCGGCGGCCGCCGACCGGGAGGGCGGGGCCGCCGGGGCTCCGGCCCGCGCGGGATCGCCCGCAGGCTGAACCGGGGGCCTTCGGGCGCGGGCTACTTGCGGCGGGCGACGTCGTAGAGGGCGCAGCCGATCAGTTCGAGGGACACCTGCAGCCGCTCCAGGCTGACGTTCTGGGCGATCGTGTCCTCGGGGGTGTGGTAGAGGGGCTCCAGCTGGCTGGGCGCCTCACCGCCGCGCCAGCTGAAGTTGCCCGCCGGGATGCCGCGCTCGTAGAAGGCCTCGTGGTCGCTGGAGCCCCGGGCGGTGGGGCCCTTGGTCTGGTCGGAGTAGCCGAGGCGGGCCGCGGCGGCGTTCACCGCGGCCGTGGTGGTGTTGTCCGCGCCGTCCACGGACAGCAGCCAGTACGTGCCCGCCGGGGGATGGCTGGTGGCGACCATGTCGTTCTGGAAGCAGCCGGTGATCCGCCCGACGCCCTCCGCGTCGAGTTGCTTCACGTAGTGCCGCGCTCCGACCAGGCCGGACTCCTCCGAGCCCCACAGGCAGACGCGCACGGCCTGCTGGGTCGGCAACCGCTTCAGCACGCGGGCCAGTTCCAGGCACAGCACGGTTCCGCTGCCGTCGTCGTTGGCGCCGGGCGAGCCCGGGACGGTGTCGTAGTGGGCGCTGACGATGACGGCCTTGCCGGTGGGGTTGGGCAGCGTCGCCTTCCGCTCGGCCAGGACGTTGTACGAGGTCAGCCCCGAATGGTGGGTGATCTCGAAGGAGAGCCGCCGGGCGCCCGCGCGGATCCGCTCGCCGTGGTACTCGGCCAGGCCCAGCACCGGGACCGCGACCGTCTCCTTCAGCGTCGGGACGAAGGCGCCGGCCTTGCGCTCCGGGTAGGTGACCGAGCGCGCGTTGACGATGAGGGCCGCTGCGGCGCCCGCGCCCGCGGCGGCCTTCGCCTGCTCGGTCTCCATGCCGGGGATCCGGTCGAACAGCACCAGGCCGCCGCGCACGTCACCGGTGACCTCGGTGACCCGGCCCACGTCCACCACCGTGCCGTCCACGGAGGCGACGGCGCCCTGCGGGGAGGCGCTGCACTGCCAGACCCGCTCGCCCTTGGAACGGATCTCGGCCAGGTACTTGTCGGCGACCGGGAAGGGCTGGAGTTCGACCCTGTAGCCGAGATCGCGCAGGCATCCGGCGATGTAGCGGGCGGCCCGGTGCTCCGACGGCGTCCCGGCGATGCGCCAGCCGATCTCGTCGCTGAGCACTTTCAGGTGCCGCAGCGCCCGGCGGGCGTCGACGCGGGCGACCACCGCCCTGTCGCCGGCGGTGAGGGAGGGCGGCCGGAGGGCACCGGGGCGCTGCCGGGTCGCGGCGGCGGCGGTGCCGGGGAGCAGGCCGACGGTCGCGAAACCGGTGAGGGCGGCGGCCCCGGCCAGCAGATCGCGGCGTTTGACCTCGGACATGGCGTCTCCTCGGGAGATCGGCGGCCGGCGTCGCCGGCCCGGATCCCGAGTCGGCGGCGGACGGCGGGACAACGGACTTCCCCCGGTGGGAGTGAACATACAAAAAGGCAATAAAACCGACAAGACTCTTACCGTCCGCAGACCAGATTGTGATCAGGTTCGGGAGGCGCCCCAGGCCAATGGACCACCGGTTTCCGCTGGACAACCCGGCTTGCCCGGTAGGCCAATAGGGAAACCGGCCGGATTGAATGGCATGACGACGTTCCAGCGGAAAACGGCTGGGTCCCGGGGCGGTTCCAGTTTCGGATGAACGCGGGGGTCAGGGCCTGGGCGCCAGGCCCGAGTAGACCGACGCGACGTACTCCGGGGCCTTGGCGCCGCGGCGGGGCCGGAAGTCGAACGCCGACCCGTCGGTGAAGTCGATCCGGATGAACCATTCCGGCTGCGGGGTGCGGCCGAGGGGCACCGCCCGCAATCCGCGGACCGCCGCGAACGGGATCTCCCAGCAGGTCGTCAGGGGCGCGGCGGAATCTCCCGAGTCATCGCCCCGAGCACCGCGGACGCGACCGCGCAGCCCGCCCGGCCGGCCGGAGGGGCGCGCGAACCGCGACTCCACGGACACCGCGAGCCGCCGGTCCGTGAGCAGCAGCCACGCCTCGTCGGCGTAGCCGGTCATGTGGCCGGCGACGGCGGCCGCCGCCGCGTCCGGTCCGGGCGCGTGCGCCCACCCCCAGATCACCGGGTCGTCGGCCCATTCGTCGTACCAGAACCGGCCCGTCCGGACCGGATCGGTCGGCAGGGGCCAGGACGGGTCCGGGACGGACGAGCCGTCCGGGACGGCGGACGGGGCCGGGGCCGTGCTCAGCCCTCGCACCGTCGCGCCGATGTGCCCGGCCGCGTGGTCGCCCATGACCAGCCTCTCGCCGGGCGCGCACCAGTGCGCGCGGGCGATCTCGTACAGCTTCTGCTCGTTGCGCGGCATGTGATCGCCCGTCAGGAACGTTGCGTGGCGAGGTGGAGGAGCCGTCCCGCCGCCTCGTCGTCCGGTGCGGTGACGTCGAAGCCGGAACCGTCGTGGAGCCCGATCCGCAGGACCGGGACCTTGCGGGGACGGAACCCGGAGGGCAGCTTGCGCCGGTCCAGGCCGAGGTGCGCGATGTGCGCCGCCGGGATCTCGGCGAGGCCCGCGACGCGTGACAGCGGCACCGGTTCGCCCGGTGGGTAGGGATGGTCGCGAGCGAGCGAGCGCCCGAGCTCCGCCGCCCCGGCGGCGATCCTGCGGGCCCGCGACAGCACCCCCGCCTGGGGCTCGCGCCGTGCCTCGGACTCGGCGGCCTCGCCCGGCATCATCGCGACGACGCCGATCCGGTACGGGGTGAGGACGAGGTAGCGGGTCTCCGCGGAGTCGGGGAGCGTCACCCGCCCGGCCATGCCCCCGCCGGGGCCGAAGACCACCAGCGCCGGCGGAGTGAGGCTGTCCTCGCGGAACGCCGAGTCCACACCGGCTCCGACGGCGTTCAGCACGGCGCGTCCGGCGCCGCCCGGGATGCCCCGCCAGTCGTGGCCGTCCACGTCGAAGCGCAGGGCGGCGCCATGGCAGTACAGGCAGAGCAGAACGGGCTCGTCCGGCCGGCACCAGTGCCGCCGCACCGCCAGCGTCCCGCTGAGCTCGCGTCCGCTCATCTCGGCGCCCTCCCCCGACCGTGATGGCGAGATCCTAGTGGAATCACCGCAATTCAGCCGTCACGTCGTCCGATCCCGATCCCATGCGAATCTCGGCTTGGGCGGGCCGTTCCAGCGTTCGGCCATGCGGTCGAGTTCCGCTCTCACCCCGGACCGGCGGAGCCGGCCGAATCCGGCGTACCGGAGCTCGCGGCAGAGGGCGTCGAATTCGTCCTCGGTCCACTCGGGAGCGTCCCGTCCTTCCAGACTGCGGAGGGTGAGGAAAACGGTCAGGAACGGCCGTGCCCGGTCGTCCCAGTCCGCCGGGTTCCGCACGCGCAGTTTCCAGTCGAGCTCCCACACGCGCACCGTGCCGTCGAGACCCGCGGCGAGGACGTGCCGGCCCGCGTCGGTGACGCGCACCAGGGCGACCTCGCTCCCGCCGTCGGACAGGACGTGGTGGGGTTCGCCGCCGCCCGGCCGGCGCAGATCCCACATGGTCACCGCTCCGTTCGCGGACCCGGTCAGCCCCCAGCGCCCGTCGACCGTGGCGCAGGCGGCCGTGACCCCGGTCCCGTAGGCCTCGATCGAGAGGTCGCCGAGGGGATGCAGGAGAAGCACGGAGTCCCCGGAGGGGTAGGTACCGGGGGAGACGCTCAGGACGTGGCGGCCGTCCCGGGTCATGCTGACGCCCGCGGCGTCGTCCACCCAGCTCGTCGCGGTGGCCTCGGCGTCGCCGAAGAGATCCCGTACATCGTTCCAGCCACCGATGATCAGATGGCGGCCGTCGGGGGTGACGGTCAGCGCCGTGACGTCGCAGCCCGGGGGGACGCCGGGGCCGCCCTCCCGGCCGCCGTGCAGAATCGTCGTGCGGCCGGATTCGATGTTCCACAGCCGTATCTCTTCGCCGCCCCCTTCCCTGGCTCCCGCCGTGACGACATGGCGGCCGTCCGGGCTCGTGCACACGGCCATGAGCCGCCCGCGCCCGGACGCGCCGGTCCGCAGGGTGCGCACCAGCCTCCCGGCGGACAGGTCCCACACGTTCAGCTCGTCGCCCGTCGACGCGGTGACGCAGCGGCGCCCGTCCGGGGTGAGGCGGGCGCGCACGCCCGGGCTCTCCTCGACCAGCCGGTGCACGAGGCGCCTCGCGGCGACGTCCCACACCCGCACGGCACCGTCCGCGCCCGCCGACACGGCCCGCTCACCGTCGGGCGTGACGTCCAGGCACGTCACCGGCCCGGTATGAGCCGCCAGCGTCCCCAGATGCCATGACGCCCGGACCCCGACCCGGGTCGACACCAGCGCGAGTCTGTGCCACGCGTCGAGGGCGGGCGCGCTGCCGCCGAGATCGGGCGTGCTCCGGAGCCGTTCGAGCGTCGCCGCGGCCTTGGTGTACCGCCGCGCGCCGATCTGCCGTTCCGCCTCCGCCACCTGCGCCCTGACGTGCGAGTCGAGCCCGCTCAGCTCGCCGTGGGAACGGGGGCGGCAGATCTGCAGCGGGGCCGGGCGCCGCCGCCCCAGATCCAGGACTCGCGGCCGACCGTGATCGGGCCCGATCACGACGCGGCGGCCGTCCGGCGCCACGCAGGCACTCCGCGGATCGGGCGGGGCGCTCATCGTCCGGACGCAGCGCCAGGTGTCCAGCTCCCAGAGCCGCAGCACGCCGTCGATCATCAGCAGATGGCGCCCGTCCGGAGTGACGCACATCTTCTTCAGCGCGGGGGACGAGGGATCGGCGAACGTGTGCGTGATCCGCCCGGTGGCCATGTCCAGCGTGACGACGACGCCCCGGGGGAAGGCCGCGACGGCGTGCCGGCCGTCGGGGGTGACGTGCACCAGCGACG
Source organism: Actinomadura sp. NPDC048032 (assembly GCF_040653175.1). Lineage (NCBI taxonomy): Bacteria > Bacillati > Actinomycetota > Actinomycetes > Streptosporangiales > Thermomonosporaceae > Actinomadura > Actinomadura sp. NPDC048032. Next base: position 1,518 of record NZ_JBEZJP010000369.1, on the reverse strand, counting down.
CGTTGTGCAGGAGGCGACCGTCCATCTCATCCGGGATCTCCGTCTTCCAGACCGTCTGCCCCGTGACCAGATCCCACAGGCACAGCAGGGGACCGCCGTACGCGGACAGGGCATGGCGCCCGTCGGGGCTGACGCAGACCGCGTTCATGACGCTGTGACCCTTCTCGTCCCCCGGCCCAGGGAACGTGCGCACTCGCCGGAGCGTGGCCACCTCCCAGAGATGCATGGAGTCGCGCCGACCCGCCGTCAGGGCGAAAGCTCCATCGGGCGTCAGGCAGATCGCGTCCGTTCCCGATCTCCTCCCCCGCCAGGGACCGGCGCGTTCGCCGGTGACCAGGTCCCACGCCTGCAGGCTGTCCTTCCCGACCAGCGCGTGCCGCCCGTCGCGGGTCACGCGGATCTGGGAGATCACCCAGTTGCCGGTCGGGATGGTCCGCACGCGGCGGCCCGTGTCCAGCTCCCAGACGAGCAGGCACCCGCTCGAACCCGCGCCCACGATGTGCCGGCCGTCGGGTGTGGGGCACAGGGCGAAGACGGTCTCGGTTCCGATCGTGTCGAGCTCGACGTCGTCCTCGACCTCCGCCTCGAACTCGGTGTCCTCCTCGTCCTCCTCGGCCTCCGCCTCGATGTCGGCGCCGCGCTCCTCGCGGACCTCGGTGTCACCGCGCTCGCGCTCGACCAGGCGGAGGAGCCGTCCCACCCGCTCGGGATCGTCGCGGCGGACCGACTCCAGCTCGGCCGTCAGGTCGGCGTCGGTGACGCCGGCGGCGCGCCAGCGCAGCAGTCCGGAGTTGTAGATCACTTCCGGATGGCGCGGGTCGGCGGCGCGCGCCTCCCGGAAGGCCGCCGCCGCCTCTTCCGGCCGCCCGAGGTCGAGCAGCGACAGCGCCCGGTTGTTGAGCTCGTTGGCGCGCAGTCCGGCCGTCCTGGGCAGGGCCCGCGGGTAGGGCGTCCCGAACTCCGCCGCGTAGAGGGAGACCAGTTCCTCGGCGACCGAGGCCATGCCCCGCGGCCGGTGCTCCGGCTCCTCGCGCAGGCAGCGGGCCAGCAGGCCGGCGAGCCCGGCGGGCATGGCGTCCATGGGCGCGCCGGGATTCCGGCCGTCCAGGTAGCGGGCGAGGCCCGTCGCCGCGGCCGGGCCCAGGCGCCAGCGGATCCGGCCGGTGAACATCTCCAGCACGCTGACGGCGAAGCTGTACACGTCCGCGCGCCGCCCGAGGGGACGCCGGGCCGCCTGCTCGGGCGAGGCGTAGGCAGGGCTCAATCCCCCGGTCGTGACCAGAAGCGTGCCGTCGCCCGGCTCCGCCGACGACCGCTCCGTCATCAGCTCGCCGGCACGCGCCAGCCCGAAATCGCTCACCTTGGCGTTCCCGGCCGAGTCGAGCAGGACGTTGGCCGGCTTGACGTCCTGGTGCACCACGCCGAGGCGGTGCGCGTGCGCCTGGACAAGGCCGTCACGGCGCTGACGGAACTGCGGGGGTCCACGGTCTCGTTCACCGTCGAGCCCGATCCGGAGTC
>NZ_JBEZJP010000368.1:0-8575 GCF_040653175.1 Actinomadura sp. NPDC048032 | reverse complement strand
GATCGAACGGGAGTGATCGACAGGTGATGTTCCGATTCCATGACATCGATGACCGTGAGCGGGCGTCGGACGGGGTGAGCCGGTACGGCGCCTACCTTCGTCAGAATGTCGGCCGGTTCGCCGACTGGGGTGAGCTGGCGTCCGCTGACCCTGGCATGTTCTCGCGGGGGGCGTGGGAGGTTGCCACGTCCCCGGTCATGTCGCCGCCCTACCTGGACTGGACGGCCGAACGCGTCCAGTCGGTGACCTTCGCCCCTAGCGAGCACGACGGTTCGCTGATCGCCCGCGTTCAGCTGGCTGTTCCCCGCCCGGCCGCGCTGGCCGGCGTTCGGGGGTTCGCCGAGTGGGACCGCTGGAACGGCGGCTACAGCGAGCCCTACGACGACGCGGTGGCACGGTGCCCGGCGATGCTGACCAGCACCCTGCTGCTGTTCACGATCTCAACTGGTGAGCTATGGCGCCCGCTGTACGCCCCGGACCTGGACGTCCGCGACGCCAAGCGGGCGGTGAAGCGGCTGGCGGCCGTGCTGGAAGCGCGATTGTCGCCGATCATTCGGACGCTGGACACCGCGGCCGCCGGGGTCGCCCGGTGAGCGAGCACCGGCCCCGACTGGTCAAGGTGCGCCTGTCCGGCGACGCCGGCGACGTGACCGCGCTGGCTGGCCCGCTGACCGACTTGCCCGGCGATCGCTGCGCGGTCGGCGAGGTTTCAGCCCCCTACCCGAACCGGCGTGACAGCGGCGTGCGCCGCTACATCGACGTCGTGTTGACCGGCCCGGCCGAAGGCTAGGGCCCCCCAGAGTTCCCCCCAAGACCCGGGACGCCGACGCCGGCAAGCAGTGACGTCCCGGGCCCCTCCCAACAGGAAGGAAGGTCCAACGATGGCCGACAACCCCACCAAGGGCAAGTCCTCGACGTGGCCCAACGGCGAGCCCAAGAGCATGCGGGACGCCTACGACGCCAGAACCGGGAAGAAGAAGTGATCGCCGTGAGCACCTGGAACGAGTGCCCCAAGTGCGGCACGGCCGACGACACCCCCGCCGACGCGGCCCGGTGCTGCAACTGACGTCGAGTCTCTGACATCGAGTCCGGGCGGCCCCGCCTCGCTGCGACAGGGTCGCGGCGGGGCGGGGCCGTCTCACCCGGTGCCAGACGCCCGGACCCCTCGTCATCCGATCCCCCGCCAGGGGGAGAAGGGAGCGCTGCGCGCGATGACGACCCCGAAGGCGATGCCGGTCGTGGTGACCGGCCCGCTCCGTATCCCGACCGGCCCCACCTGCACCGCCAGCGCCATGACCGGCGTGACGGGCGGGTGTTCCAACTGCGGAAGTGTCCACAGCATTCGGGTGCTGCCCGGTGGCCGGTGCCGGTGCGGGTGCGGACACCGCTGGACTCCCGCCACCCCGCACCCGGCCCGGCCGACGACTGGGCACCCCGCCGATGGCACGCCGTAGCTCGGCGCAGTTCTGGGACCCGTGCGGGGACCGCTACGGCATCCCCACCTATCCGTGGCGGCAGGCGCCGCCGCACCTGGCCACCCGCCGCCAGCTCGCCGCCGCCGGGCTCCGCCCCGGCGGCCACGTGGTGGCGCAAGTGCTGTGGCACCGGTGGCGCGGCCAGGGGGTGGCTTACCTGTACGACCGGCGGTGTGCGCTGCCGAAGCGCACCCCGAGTCCCGCGCAGCGCGTCGCGCTGGCCAAGGCGCGGGCGGCGCGGCGCACGTGCCCGCGGTGCCGCACTGACGTGGGGTACGTGCTGCCCCGGCGGCTGGGCTGCTGCCTGGGGTGCGCCAGCGACTGGGAACGCGACGCCGCCTGACCGCACCCCGCCGCCCCTCTCCTCTCTCCGGGCTCTCCGGGCCCGCCGCGCCAGCGGCGGGCCCGGCCTGTGCCCCTTTCCTCTTCGACTCGACAAGGACGCCTGCTATGAGCGTTGACCTGACCGTCGCCCGCCTCGCCGACGCTCCGGCCGCCACCGGCACCGGTGCCGGGCCGCTGATGCTGCCCGAGGACGGGATCGTGGACCCGATCGCTATCGAGATCGCCGCGAGCGGTACCCGCCCGGTCGCTCTCACCCATACCGAGCGCGTGCTGGCCGCGGCCCGCATCCTGGCCGCCGGCGGCGGCGTGAACACCATCGCGGCCCGGCTGCACGTGTCCGGCAGCACCGCCCGCAGCCTGGCCCACCAGGCCCGCCGCATCGGCGACCCCGGCGACCTCTGGGCCGCCTGACCTCCGTCCCTCCCGCTTCCCCTTTCTCAGCAGAGGAGTTGTCCCATGCCCGAACCCGTCCCGTTCTTCCCCGCCCCCGGCCCCAGCGGACCCGATGCCGACGACCTGGCAGCGCTGCGCGACGCCGACCGCCGCCGCACCCTGACCCGTACCGCGTTCGCCAGCGGGTTCGTCCTGATCGGTGCGGCGCTGGCCGCACCGGTCCTCGCGCAGGTTCCGCCCCGGCAGGCCGCTACGGCGCTGCTGGTGGCGCTGGCACTAACCGCGGTCGTCGGGATGTGCGGCGACGCGCGGCAGTGGCTCGCCGATCGCTACGAACTGGCCCGCGGCATCGGGCCGGGGGCGGGTCGGCGGATCGTGCGGCGCTGGTATGCGCCCGGCTCGCTGGTCTGGTACGACGACCTCATTGGGGGCACGACGCCGCTGGTGGTGCTGGGCTGGGTGCACGATCCGGCCTGCCACCAGCCGTGGGCGCTGGTCTACGACGGCACCGAGCCCGACCCGGCCACCGGCGTGTGGGGCGCGTGCTGGGTACCGCTGGAGGAACTGGCGCCCCACCCCGTCGACCACCCGGCCGGGCCCGCCGAGCCGGACACGGCGGCGGAGCCGGGCGGGTTCGGGGTGGTGGCATGAGCCCCCGGCAGATCCTGGCCCGGCTCGGGCTGATCGACGTGCTCATGCTCGCCGGTATCGCCGCTGGGGCGGTGTGGCTGGTCCTGACGCACTTCACCGCGATCGACCGGGCCGCCGCGGTGATGCTGGCCGGGCTTGCCGCGCTGGCGGCGTTCAGTGCCCTGCACAAGCGGTTGCGGCACACGCCCGGCCCGCGCCACACCGCCTTAACCGCTACCCGCACCTCGCCCCGCACGCCGCCCGGTGATCAGACCTCACGCGAGTGAGGCGTCCGCGGGGCCCGCGCCCCTGACCGACCCGTCCCGCACCGCTCCCGAGCCGCCCCGGCTCCGGGGGCGGTGCGGTGAAAGGAGACCGCTTCCATGAACGCCGCCCCGATGTCCCCCGCCCGGGTGAACACCGGCCCCGAACCCGCCGGGGCGCGTTCACCCCGGACCCCCGCCCCGTTCGCGCCCACCCGCGAGCCGTTCAAGGCCGACCGTGCCCCGTTCACGCCGGACCCCGGCGCGGTGAACGGTCCGGTGAACGCCGATCAGATCCGTTCAGCCGAGCGTGCGCTGTCGGCGGGGACGTGGCTGATCGTGTTCGGCGCCATGCTCTACTCGGTGCTGACGGTCACCCCGCTGATGCGGGCCCACACCCCCGACCGATGGGACTGGACGGCGCCGATTCTGCCGCTGGTGGTGGACGCCGCCGTGGTGATCGTGGTCCGGCTTGATTCGGTCCTGGCCCGCCTGGGCCAGGACGGGGGCCGGTGGCCCGCCGCGCTGCGGTGGATGACCGGCACCATGACGCTGTCGCTCAACGTCGCCGAATCGGCCCTGGACAGGGACATGGTCGGGGTTGCGGTGCACGCGGTGGCGCCGCTGCTGTTGATCGTGACCGCCGAAACTGGGCTGGCCTACCGGCGAGCCATCACCAAAGCGCTGACCGCCCGCGAGCACGCCGCCGCCGAGCGCCTCGAAGTCGAGCGGCAGCGGGCCCATGAGGAACGCGAACGTCAGGCGCAACTGGCCCGCGAAGAACGCGAGCACGAGGCCGCCATGGCGCGCCAGGACGCCGAGCGCCGCGAGCACGCCGAGCGTGCCGAACGCCAGCACGCCGAAGCCGCCGAACGCCAGCGGCAGGCCGAGCGTGAACGCGCCGAACAGGAACGTGAACGCGCCGAGCGTGAACGCCAGCGGCAGCAGGCCGAAGCCGAGCAGCGTGAACGCGAGCGTGAACACGCCCGGCGTCAGGCCGAGCGGCAGGCCGCCGAAGCGGCCGAGCGTGAACGCCGCGCGCTGCTGTCGGCTGGCCCGGTCACCGGCAAGCTGCCCGAGGACCGGGCCCGCCAGGTGGTGGCCGCGGCCTACGACGCCGGCATGTCGGTGCGCAACGCCGCCGAGCGGTGCGGCTGGTCAGTGGGCTGGGTCGCCGCCCGCTACCAAGAACTGCGCGACGCCCCGGCCGATCAGCCCGCCGCCACCGTCTGAGCCCCCGCCCCGGCACCGGACGCCCGCCGCCGGGGCCCTCCCTCCCTGTCCTTCCTCTGTCCGTCGCCGCCCCGGTCCGCTTCCATACGCCCCGGGGCGGCCTGCTCATGCCCTGTTCTGCCTGCACTCGAAGGGATTCCAACTCATGGAAGTCGGCAAGTGGATCATGTTCGCGTTCCTGACCGGAGTGGTCATCGTCGGGTTCAAAACCCGGTCGCTCAAGGGCTGGGAGTTCGCAGCGTCCGGCGCGTTCGTACTGCTGCTGGACCAGCTGGTGTTCAAGGGCCAGATCTCGAACTGGCTGGGCAACCTGGGCTCCAATGTCAAGGGCGCGGCCGGGAACGCATCGGCCGGGATGCTGCTGTTCACCCCCGGCGCCTGGCCGCGGGCCCGCCGGTTCGGTGCCCGCATGTGGAAGCACCGCCCCGGCCCGGTCGACCTGGCCATGTACGGCGCCGCGATCGTGCTCATGCACGTGTGGCTCGGCGCGCCGTGGCTGGTGGCGGCCCTGACCTTCACCGGCCTGCCGATCGCCTTCACCGCGATCAGCGCCGCGACCGCCCCCCAGCCCCGCACCAACGCCCCCACCCGCACGGCCCGTACGGAGCAGGAGGCAGCGGCGGACGGGCCGGTGTGCCCGGTGTGCGGCGACCCCGCCACCACCGTCGACACCGGCCCCGACAGCGGGGACGGAGCCGGGGCGGCCGGGTCCGGCGGTGTGGAGATGTGGCGGTGCCGAGAGGGGCACCGGTTCGCGCTCACCCCGGACGGACACGTCCGCGGCCTGACGGTGCGGGAGTGATCGCCCGTGGTCGATCCCATCATCGGCGGGGCCGTGATCTTCCTGGTCCTGACCGGCGGCACCAAGACCGGCCGGGACGCCGTCCGCAACGCGGGCACCTCCGCTTACAAGGCCACCGGGTGGAAGTCGCCCAAGACCGCGATCGTGCACTACTCCGGCCGCGCCGGGGACAAGACCGGCGCCGCGTTCGCCGCCACCGCCCGCAAGACCCGCAACGCCGCGGTGAAACTCGCCGAACGCCGCTGGGACAAGCGGGCCGCCAGCGACGACCCGCCCGGTAGCACACCGCCGATCCGACGCGTCCAGCCAGACCGGCCCGCCTCGGGCCCCGCCGCCCCTGGCCCGGGTGGGCCGCCGCCGGCATGGGGCCACCCGCCCCAGCCCCAGCCGGGGCCCGCCCCCCTGCCCCCGCCGGGGCCCTCGGCGGGGGCCGCGCCGGGTGCCCCCCAGGTTCCCGACCCGTTCATCAGCTCGGTGGTTCACGACGACGACTTCTACACGCTCAAGCCGCGTAACCCCGCCCCCGGCCCGACCGGCCGCGGCGGGACCGGCGGGCCCAAGACCGGCGAGACCGCCGCGACCGCAAGGAGGACCATGACCAGCCGTTCGGGTTTCCACATCGACCTGGAGAAGCCGACCACCGATGCCGAGTTCCTGGAGACCTGCGTGACCCTGGCCGACGCGCTGCGCTCCTTCTCCAAGCAGGTGGAGGAATGGGCCGCCGACGTGTCCGGGCTCGGCCTGCCCTCCCAGGTCACCGCGCCGCTGGACGCCGTCTCCGAAGGCGTCGGAGAGGCCGCCACTGCGGTCAACCGCGCCGCGTCCACCTTCGCCGACCTGTTCGAGGAGCCCCGCGAGATCGCCGCACGCGGGATGAAGTTCACCGGCGAAGACGCCGCCTGACCAGGCGGGGCCGCGCCCCGCTGCGGTCCCGCCCGCTCCCGTCCGTGTTCCTGCTGTGTCTCTCACGGCCCCGGCCACCCGGCCGGGGCCGTGCCCCTTTCTCGACCCTGGAGGAGGCTGCCTCGATGGCGCGTCGCACTCGTCAGCACCGTTCCGCCACCAGCTGGCGGGACGCCGCCCACCGCAACCGCACCCGCCGTGAGGGACCCACCGCCGGGGCCCTCGCGCTCACCGCCGTCCGCGGCTATGGCCGATGGGTGGCGCGCTCGCCCGACACCCGCGGCCTGGCCAACGCCCTGGCCGTGCTGTATCCGCTCGGCGAAATCGGCCACCAGACCGGCGCTGACCCGCTCATGCTGGGAGCGTTCGCGCCCCCGGCGGCGCTGGCCGCCTGGGTCGGCACCCACAAAAAGCACGCCAGCCCCCGCTACTCGGCCACCGTCGCCGCGACCGCCGCAGGGATCCCCGCCTGGCTGGCCACCGCCGCCCAACTGGGCATCGTCAACCTGCACACCCTGCTGGCCTACACCGTCTCCGCGTCGGTGACGTGGTCGGCCTATACCTGGTCCGACGTGTTGAAACAGCGGCGCGCATGGGCCCGCGAGCAACTCAAGTGGGATGGGCTGGCCACCGCCGCAGGGCTGGAAGGCTCCCGCCTGGTCGGCATGGACGACACCCGGCTCGGGGTCCGGTTCCGCGTCGATGTCCGCGCCACCAACAAGCGCGCCAGCCAACTGGCCGGGAACGGCAAAGGCCTGGCCGAAGACATCGCCGCACAGATCGGCCTGCCCGCCGAACGGGTCCGCATCACCACCGACGACAAGCACGCCGGCATCATCCGCGTCCTGGTCCAGATGACCGACCCCTGGGAAGGCCCCGTGCTGCACCCGGCGATGCCCGCCCACCCCGACCGCGCCACCGTGCCCGCCTCCCGCGAACAGATCGCCGCCGCCCGGCGCTCGATCAAGGGAACGCCGCTGGTGGTCGGAATAGACCCCGACACCGGCAACGACATGACGGTCACCCTCTTCGACCACGAGGGCGGCCACCACGCTTTCATCGTGGCGCCGACCGGCAGCGGCAAGACCACCCTCTACAACAACCTGATCGAACAGGCCACCACCTGCACCGATGTGCTGGTGTGGGGGATCGACCTGGGCAAGGGCACCATCGGCCGGTTCTGGGGCCCGGCCCTGGACGCCGACGCCGGTATCGGAGAGGAGAAGAAGGCGCTGGCCATCCTGCGGTGGGCGCGCACGGTGGTCGAAGAACGCTCGAAGGACAGCGGCGGCAAGAACCACATCCCCAGCCCCGAAGAGCCGGTCATCCTGGTGTTCGTCGATGAGCTGGACACCCTCACCGGGATGCACTCACCGATCGCCTACGAGGCCAAAGAGCACGTCGAGCAGATCTGGCGGCGGGGCCGCTCGGCCGGGGTGGAACTGCTGACCGCCTCACAGCGTGGCGTCCAGCAGTACACCGGATCCAAAGACCCCAACGCCAACGCCGACTACCGCATCGTGCTGCGGATGAAGCGCGCCAGCGAGATGGGCAACGCCATCGAGGACTGGGAAGGCGCCGGCATGCCCAACATGGCCACCTACGCCCGCGGCGTGAAGGGCGTCGCGCTGGTGGTGGACGGTGAGAACACCTGGACCGCCGGACGCGTCCGCGACCTGTCCGACCTGAACGCCGTCGAAGACCTCGCCAAGCGCCGCGGCGCGCCGGTCGCCACCCTGGAGCCGGCCATCGCCGCCAAGCTGCCCGGCTACACCGACCGGCACCGCACCCCCGCCCACACCGGCGGCCGGTCCGGTGGCGGGACGGGCGGGCACACACCCGGCCACGACGGCCCCGGCCCCACCGCTGCCCGGCCCGCTTCCGGCGGGGACGGGTTCGGGGTGGACCCGGGCGACCACGACGCCGTTGACCGGCTCGCTGGTGAGCTGGTGGCCGAAGTGGAGGCCCGGCTGCGCGACATGCCCGAACCGCCCAAACAGGGCATCCCGCTGGCCGACCTGGTCAAGGCCAACCAGTCCATCAAGGTCCCCGACGACGCCGCCCGCACCATCCTGGACCTGCTCACCGAACGCGGCCCGGACGGAGCCCGCCGCGACGAACTGGTGACCGCCCTGGACAAGCCCGAGAGCACCGTCAAAAAGTGGCTGGCCGCCATGCGCAGCCACGACCTGATCACCCGCCACGGCAGCACCAAAGCCGCCCGCTACTACCTCCCCGACCACCACCCCGACAACCACGCACAGTGACCAAACCGGGGTCGATTTGGTCCACGACTTGGACCACGACTCGGCTCCACCACTTGGCTCCACCGCCCCCTATAGAGGGGCCAACGAGCCAAGAGAGCCAAAACCGAGAGAGCCAAAACGGCTCTCACACTCCGTAACCATTCCTGCGGGCCCGCACCCCCGGGGGGGGGCGGCCCCCCCCCCCCCCCCCCCCGGGGGGTGGGCGGGCCGCCCGCACCCAGGAAGAAACCCCCACAGAAGAAATAGAAACAACCAAAAAAAAAT
>NZ_JBEZJP010000367.1:0-8590 GCF_040653175.1 Actinomadura sp. NPDC048032 | reverse complement strand
GGCGACGCCGCGAACGTCCGGTTTGAATGGGGGCATGACAAAGGTGGCGGAGCCCGGGCAGTTCACCCAGCAAGGACAAGGGCCGCTCCGGCAAGAAGCGCTGACACCCGGCGACAGCGTTGAACGGCGTCCCCCGCTCGGCGGCGGGGCGCCGTTCAGTCGTCGCCGAAGCCGCGCCAGCGACCGTCCGAGCCCGTCTCGGTCGGGCGCCGCGGGCGGACGGGACGCCGCGGCTGCGGCGCCGCCTCGGGGGGAGGGGCCTCGGGCCGGGCGTGGGAACCCTCGCCGAGCGGGTCCTGCGCGTACGGGGAACGCTGCCGCGGCACCTGCGGAGCGTGCCGGTACGGCTGGCCGAGCCTCGGGCCGCCCAGCGCCGGCCCGCCGACCGCCGTGCCGAACGGGTCCACCGCGTCGGCGCCCTCCGCGGAGGAGCCTTCGGGCTCGTCCGGAATCGGCCGGTGCCGGGGGAACTGCAGGACGGCGACCGCGCCCAGCGCCAGCGCGCCCAGCCGCATCGCCGAGTGCGCCGCGTCCTGCGGCCACGGCTCCGCGTACAGGAACGTGCCCATGACCAGCAGGTAGGTCTTGGCGCTCACGGTCATCACGGTGGCCACGATCGAGACCCGGCAGCGCTGGAACGCCATGACCATGATCCCGAACCCGATGGCCGCGGCCAGCACCGTCAGGTACGGCCACGGCGTCGCGGCGATGCGCGGGCTCGTGGCGTGCGCGTCGTCGCTCCACCCTTTGATCGCCAGCTCGGCGGTGCCGACCGGGAAGCCCGAGCTCAGACCGTAGGCGATGCCGGTCACCGGGCGGGCGTGCCGGCCGTCGGGCCGATGGTCGCCGAGGACCAGGATCAGCACCGGCACCAGCACCGCGGGGGCGACCACCGCGGCGATCTTCCACAGCGGCGCGTCGGCCGAGCCGATCGGCTCGTCCCCCCGCAGCGACGCGGTCAGCAGCAGGATCGCCCCGCCGATCAGCACCAGGCTGAGCCACTCGCGCGGGGTCAGCCGCTCGCCGAAGAAGACCAGCGCGATCAGCAGCAGCGGCACGATGCCCGACATGAAGATCGGTACGGCGGTGGACAGCGGCAGGTTGCGCAGTGCGAGGATCTGCAGGCCGAGGCCGCCGAGCACGATCCCGAGCGCGATCAGGAAGACCCAGTTGCTCACGATCGTCCACACCATGTGCGGGATGCGGTTGCCCCGGACGGGGGGCATCCGGTCCGCCGCGAGCTTGAACACGGCGAACCCGAGGTAGTAGAGACCGGTCGCACTGGAGGCCGCGGCTATCCCGTTCATCCCGGACGAGTATGGGGGTCCCGGTGCTCCATGTCACTGCCCGTACGGTGGCGCTGACTCGGATTCGCCGGGCTTGAGGCCTCCGATGTCCGCAGCCGGGGCCGCGACCCCATAGACTTGGCCGCGCGAAGGCGCGGAGCCGTATTTCGGCGTGCCCGCGCCGCCGAGAGACTGACCGGCCGAGCACCACGGCGCAGCCCGCTGCGTGGAGGCCGAGGGCTCGCACGTAAAGAGGAAGAGAACGCGTCGAACGCCGCGGCCGAGACAGCGCCCGATCAAGGAGACCGACCCCAGTGAAGACCGATGTCGAGGAGCTGACCCCCACGCGGGTCAAGCTCACCGTCGAGGTTCCGTTCGACGAGCTCAAGCCGAACCTCGACAAGGCGTACAAGGAGATCTCGCAGCAGGTGCGGATCAAGGGCTTCCGGCCCGGCAAGGTTCCCGCCCCGCTGATCGACAAGTACGTCGGCCGGGGAGCGGTCCTCCAGGAGGCGGTCAACGACGCGCTTCCCGAGCTGTACGGCCGCGCCGTCGAGGAGTCCGAGATCTTCGTGCTCGGACAGCCCGACGTCGAGGTGACCGAACTGGAGGACGGCACCCAGTTCGCGTTCACCGCCGAGGTCGACATCCGGCCGAAGTTCGAGGTGCCCGACTACGACGGCCTGGAGGTCGTCGTCGAGGACGCCGAGGTCACCGACGAGCAGGTCGGCGAGACCATCGACAACCTCCGCGAGCGCTTCGCCTCCCTCACCGGCGCCGAGCGCGCGGCCGAGGAGGGCGACTTCGCCACCATCGACCTCGTCGCGCGGATCGACGGCGAGGAGATCGAGGACGCCTCCACCGCGGGCTACTCCTACGAGGTCGGCAGCAACTCCGCGATCGAGGGGCTGGACGAGGCCATCGTCGGCCTCGCCGCGGGCGAGGACAAGACCTTCACCGGCACCCTGGTCGGCGGCGAGCACGCCGGCGAGGAGGCCGAGATCACCGTCACCGTGCAGAGCGTCAAGGTCAAGAACCTGCCCGACCTGGACGACGAGTTCGCCCAGCTCGCCAGCGAGTTCGACACGATCGAGGAGCTGCGCGAGGACGTGCGCGTCCGGCTCGGGCGGCAGGTGAAGTTGCAGCAGCTGTCCGAGGCGCGCGACAAGGCCCTCGAGGCGCTCCTGGAGAAGGTCGACATCCCGCTTCCCGAGAAGGTCGTGGAAGAGGAGATCGGCCGCCGCAACCAGCAGCTGGAGCAGCAGCTCCAGATGGCCGGCATGACCAAGGACGACTACCTCAAGGAAGAGGAGAAGACCGCCGAGGAGTTCGACACCGAGGTCGCCGACGCGGCCCGCCTCGCGGTCAAGGGCGGCTTCGTGCTCGACCAGCTCGCCGTCCAGGAGGAGCTGAACGTCGAGAACGAGGAGCTCAGCGAGTACGTCGTCTCGCAGGCGATGCAGATGGGCGTGCAGCCGCAGCAGCTCGCCGAGTACCTGACGCAGAACAACCAGCTCCCGGCGATCGTCTCCGAGGTCCTGCGCAGCAAGGCGCTGAACCTCGTGGTCGAGCACGTCACGGTCAAGGACGAGTCGGGCAACGAGATCGACGTCGACGCCGTGCAGCGCGAGCTGAACGGCGAGACCGTCCAGGCCGAGGACGCCGGCGAGGACGGCGCCGACGTGCAGGCCGAGGGTGGCGCTCCGGAGGAGGCCCCCGAGGAGACGGCTGAGGCCGCCGCTGAGGAGACCCCGGCCGCCGAGGCTGCCGACGAGCAGGACGGCAAGACCAAGGACGCCTAGAGCTTTTCCTGGACGTCCACGAGGCACCGGGCACGCCCCGCATCCGTACGACGGGTGCGGGGCGTGCGCGTGAGCGGGGTCCGCCGGGGCCGAGGCGAGGCGAAGATCGTCCGGAACCCGCGCGTCGCCCGGGCCGCGCCGGGTACGCCCCTGGCGAAAAGCCGGGCCCCCGGGCGTGAGTGGGCCCGTGAGCGCGTTAATGTCCAATCATCCGAACCGATTAAAAGGACCGGAGGAACACCCGGTGAGCATGCCTCCGACTTTCGACGAGTCGTCGCGGATCCAGGCGCGGGTCGCCGAGGCGCCCCTGTTGCCTCTGGGCGACCAGCTGTTCCAGCGGCTGCTGCGCGAGCGCATCGTCTTCCTCGGCCAGCAGGTCGACGACGACATCGCCAACCGCATCTGCGCCGAACTCCTGCTGCTGTCGGCCGAGGACGGCCGGCGCGACATCACGCTCTACATCAACTCGCCAGGCGGCTCCGTCACCGCCGGCATGGCGATCTACGACATCATGCAGTACGTCCCGAACGACATCGTCACGGTCGGCATGGGCCTGGCCGCCTCGATGGGGCAGTTCCTGCTGTGCGCGGGCGCCCGGGGCAAGCGCTACGCCCTGCCGCACGCGCGGATCATGATGCACCAGCCGTCCGGCGGCATCGGCGGCACCGCCTCCGACATCAAGATCCAGGCCGAGCAGATGCTGTACGTCAAGAAGACGCTCGCCGAGAAGATCGCCGAGCACACCGGCCAGGAGCTCGACCAGATCGAGCGCGACTCCGACCGGGACCGCTGGTTCACCGCCGACGAGGCCAAGGACTACGGGTTCGTCGACCACGTCGTGCTCAGCGCCAACCAGGTGCCCTCCGAGGGCCCCGTCTCCTGACGACCTCACAACGATTCGGAGGCACACAGTGAGCGACCTCATCCGACCCGGTTTCAGCGATATGGTCCGGCCCGCCGCGTACGCGGGCGGCTCTCCGAAGCCGGTCGACGACCGCTACATCATTCCGTCGTTCGTCGAGCGCACCACGTACGGGGTCAAGGAGATGAACCCGTACAACAAGCTCTTCGAAGAGCGGATCATCTTCCTCGGCGTGCAGATCGACGACGCGTCCGCCAACGACGTGATGGCCCAGCTGATCACGCTGGAGTCGATCGACCCCGACCGCGACATCAGCATCTACATCAACTCGCCGGGCGGCTCGTTCACCGCCATGACGGCGATCTACGACACGATGCAGTTCGTCAAGCCCGACATCCAGACCGTGTGCATCGGCCAGGCGGCGTCCGCCGCGGCGGTGCTGCTCGCGGCCGGGACGCCGGGCAAGCGGGCGGCGCTGCCCAACTCGCGGATCCTGATCCACCAGCCCGCTACCGAGGGCACCTACGGCCAGTCCAGCGACATCGAGATCCAGGCCCGCGAGATCATGCGGATCCGCGATCTGCTGGAGACGATCCTGGCCGAGCACAGCGGCAAGGGCATCGAGGAGGTCCGCCGCGACATCGAGCGCGACAAGATCCTCACGGCGGCCGAGGCCAAGGACTACGGCCTCATCGACGACGTCTTCGCCAGCAGGAAGCGGAAGGCCGAGGTAGTGTCGTCCTGAGACGGCACGAGGACGAGGGAGTCCCCCAGCCCGGTCGTCACACTTCCGGGCGAGGGGCTTTCCAAGTCCGCTGGAGGCGGTAACGTCGAACCCGACGTCGTGAGCCTCCGGGACGCAGACCAGCTGCGCCGCATCCTCCAAGGCTGGCGGCCCCACGAAAAGGAGACGGTTGGGTGGCACGCATCGGCGACGGTGGTGACCTGCTCAAGTGCTCGTTCTGCGGGAAGAGCCAGAAGCAGGTCAAGAAGCTCATCGCGGGTCCGGGCGTGTACATCTGCGACGAGTGCATCGATCTCTGCAACGAGATCATCGAGGAGGAGCTCTCCGAGACCTCCGACCTCAAGTGGGACAACCTGCCCAAACCACGGGAGATCTACGAGTTCCTCGACTCCTATGTGATCGGGCAGGAGACGGCGAAGAAGGCGCTCTCCGTCGCCGTCTACAACCACTACAAGCGGATCCAGTCGGGTGACACCGGCCGTGACGACCTGGTCGAGCTGGGCAAGTCCAACATCCTGCTCCTCGGTCCCACGGGATCCGGCAAGACGCTGCTCGCGCAGACGCTCGCCAAGCTTCTCAACGTCCCGTTCGCCATCGCGGACGCCACGGCGCTGACGGAGGCGGGCTACGTCGGGGAGGACGTCGAGAACATCCTCCTCAAGCTGATCCAGGCGGCCGACTACGACGTCAAGAAGGCCGAGACCGGGATCATCTACATCGACGAGGTCGACAAGATCGCCCGCAAGAGCGAGAACCCGTCGATCACCCGGGACGTGTCGGGGGAGGGCGTCCAGCAGGCCCTGCTGAAGATCCTGGAGGGCACCACCGCCAGCGTGCCGCCGCAGGGCGGCCGCAAGCACCCCCACCAGGAGTTCATCCAGATCGACACCACGAACGTGCTGTTCATTTGCGGCGGCGCGTTCGCCGGCCTGGAGAAGATCGTCGAGTCCCGGGTCGGCAAGCAGGGCATGGGCTTCGGCGCGCAGATCCGCTCCAAGTCCGACTTCGAGGAGTCGTCGGCGGTGCTCGGCGACGTGATGCCCGAGGACCTGCTGAAGTTCGGCATGATCCCCGAGTTCATCGGCCGGCTCCCGGTGATCACCTCGGTGCACAACCTCGACCGCGAGGCGCTGATCAACATCCTCACCGAGCCGAAGAACGCGCTGGTGCGCCAGTACCACCGCCTCTTCGAGCTCGACGGGGTCGACCTGGAGTTCACCGACGACGCCCTGGAGGCGATCGCCGACCAGGCCATCCTGCGCGGCACCGGCGCCCGCGGCCTCCGCGCGATCATGGAGGAGGTGCTCCTGTCGGTGATGTACGAGGTGCCGAGCCGGCAGGACGTCGCCCGCGTCGTCATCACCCGCGAGGCCGTGCTGGAGCACGTCAACCCGACCCTCGTCCCGCGCGACCGTCCCAAGCGCGAGCCGCGGGAGAAGTCGGCCTGACACCGCACGAGATCTGAACCGCGCGAGAGCAGCGGGCGCCCACGCGGCACCGCTGCTCTCGGCGTTTCCGGCTAGGGGCGCGTCCGTCCTGCGGCCGCGCGGGACGGGTGGTTCCTGAGGGCGAAGTCGACGGTGTCCAGCGCCCACGCCCAGGACGTGTCGGCCGCGCGGGCCGTGTGGCCGAAGGCGCCCGCCAGCTCCAGGCTCACGTAGCCGTGGAACACGCTGCCGAGGAAGCGCACCGCGTCGGTCTGGTCGGGTTCGGGAAGGTCGTATCCGCGCAGGATCGCCCTCGTCATCTCCGCGTGCCGGGGCCCGGCGCTCGCCGCCGCCGTCTCCGGGTCGAGTTCGAAGCGGGCCGCGGCGTACCGTCCGGGGTGCTCGGCGGCGTAGGCGCGGTAGGCGCCGGCGCACGCCACGAGAGCGTCCTTGCCCGCGCGTCCCGCCACCGCGCCCGCGACCCTGTCGGCCAGTTCCTCCAGGGCCAGCAGGGCGACCCGCACTTTCAGCTCCCGCGCGTTCTCGATGTGCACGTCGGCGACGCCGAGCGGGTCGCGTCCGTGCTCGCCTCCGTGCCGGAGCCGAACGCCGCCTGACGAATCATTACAACGCAGGACGAACAGGAGTTACTGGCGGGTCTTTCCCTGCCGCGAACCCCCGCCGCCCCCGGGTTATAGACTCACCGGAGGGGGCGAGGGCACGACGAGGTGACTCGCGACTTCACCTGCACAGCACACGAACACCTACTTTTCTCGAAGGACTGTTTCCACTTGAGCAAGCCCGTCGTCCTCGTCGCAGAAGAACTCTCCCCGGCCGGCATCGCCGTCCTGGAGGCCGACTACGACGTCCGCCACGTCGACGGCAGCGACAAAGAACAGCTGCTGCCCGCCGTCGCCGACGTGGACGCCCTGATCGTCCGCAGCGCCACCAAGGTCACCGCCGAGGTGTTCCGGCACGCCAAGAGGCTCCGGGTCGTCGCCCGGGCCGGCGTCGGCCTCGACAACGTCGACGTGGAGGCCGCCACCAAGGCCGGCGTGATGGTCGTCAACGCGCCCACGTCGAACATCGTCACCGCCGCCGAGCACGCGATCGCGCTGCTCCTGGCCACCGCCCGGAACGTGCCGCAGGGCCACTCCGCGCTCAAGCAGGGCGAGTGGAAGCGCTCCAAGTACACCGGCGTCGAGCTCCAGGGCAAGACCGTCGGCGTGCTCGGCCTCGGCCGCATCGGCGTCCTCGTCGCCCAGCGCCTCGCCGCGTTCGACATGAACGTCATCGCCTTCGACCCCTACGTCCAGGCCGCCCGCGCCGCGCAGCTCGGCGTGAAGCTCGTCACGCTCGACGAACTGCTCCGCGAGAGCGACTTCATCACCGTCCACCTGCCGAAGACGCCCGAGACCCTCGGCCTCATCGGCGACCGCGAGCTCCAGCAGGTCAAGCCGTCCGTCCGCATCGTCAACGCCGCCCGCGGCGGCATCGTCGACGAGGCGGCCCTCGACCTCGCGCTCAAGGACGGCCGCGTCGCCGGCGCCGGCATCGACGTGTTCAGCACCGAGCCGTGCACCGAGAGCCCGCTGTTCCACCACGACAGCGTCGTCGTCACCCCGCACCTCGGCGCCAGCACCCACGAGGCGCAGGAGAAGGCGGGCACCCAGGTCGCCCGCTCCGTGAAGCTCGCGCTGTCCGGCGAGTTCGTCCCGGACGCGGTGAACGTGCAGGGCGGCGCCGTCGCCGAGGACGTCAAGCCCGGCCTGCCGCTCGCCGAGAAGCTCGGCCGCATCTTCACCGCCCTCGCCGGCGGCGTCCCCGTCCGGCTGGACGTGGTGGTCCGCGGCGAGATCGCCGAGCACGACGTCAAGGTCCTGGAGCTGGCCGCGCTCAAGGGCGTCTTCGTGGACGTCATCGAGGAGGCCGTGACCTTCGTCAACGCGCCGCTGCTGGCCCGCGACCGCGGCGTCGAGGTCACCCTCACCACCAGCGAGGACAGCCCCGACTGGCGCAACGTCGTGCAGGTGCGCGGCACCATGTCCGACGGCTCCGTCGTGTCGGTGTCGGGCACCCTCACCGGCCCCAAGCACGCCGAGCGGATCATCGAGATCAACGGCTACAACATGGAGCTCGTCCCGACCGAGCACATGGCGTTCTTCTCCTACGTCGACCGCCCCGGCATCGTCGGCGCCGTCGGCAAGCTGCTCGGCGACGAGCAGGTCAACATCGCCGGCATGCAGGTCGGCCGCGACGCCAAGGGCGGCAAGGCGCTCATCGCGCTCACCGTCGACTCGGCCATCGCGCCCCAGCTCGTCGACGCCATCAGCCGCGAGGTGGGCGCCGACATGGGCCGCCGCGTCGACCTGGAGGGTTAGCCGCCGGGGGGCGACCCCCGCATGACGCGAAGGCCGGCCGTCACGACGGCTGAGCCTCGGGCGCGGCGGCGCGCCCCCCGCCCCCCA
>NZ_JBEZJP010000366.1:0-8618 GCF_040653175.1 Actinomadura sp. NPDC048032 | reverse complement strand
GGGTCGTCGGCTCGGTCGGCGAGCCGGTGCTGGCCGCGCTGCTGCTCGGCAAGTCCGCCGAGGCGGGGGAGCGCGGCGT
Organism: Actinomadura sp. NPDC048032; assembly: GCF_040653175.1. Taxonomy (NCBI): domain Bacteria; kingdom Bacillati; phylum Actinomycetota; class Actinomycetes; order Streptosporangiales; family Thermomonosporaceae; genus Actinomadura; species Actinomadura sp. NPDC048032. The sequence continues at coordinate 8,539 of NZ_JBEZJP010000366.1, read as the reverse complement.
GGAGCTCGTGATCGGCGAGGACACCGTGATCGAGGGCGCGATCGAGCCGCGCGACCTGGTCACGATCCTCGGGAACCTCATCGACAACGCGGTCGACGCCGCCATCGAGGGCGCCGCCGCCCGGCCGCCGCGCGTCGGCGTCGGCGCCCGCGTGGAGGACGGGGCGCTCGTGCTGGAGGTGTCCGACAGCGGGCGGGGCGTGGACCCCGCCGCCGTGCCCGCGATGTTCCGGCGCGGCTGGACGACGAAGACGTCCGGCGGCGCGGTCGGGCACGGCCTCGGCCTCGCCCTGGTCGGCCAGGCCGTCCGCCGCAACGGCGGTGAGGTGCGGGTGGGCGCGGCCGGCCCCGGCCACGGCGCCGTGTTCACCGTCCGGCTGCCCCTGCCGAGGCGGGCCGCCGGGGCCCGGCGCGGGGGCGGCGAGCCGTGATCAGGGTGCTGGTGGTCGAGGACGACCCGGTGGCGGCGGAGGCGCACCGGACCTACGTCGAGCGGGTCGCCGGGTTCACGGTCGCCGGGGTCGTGCACTCGGGGGCGGACGCGCTCCGGTTCTGCGAGCGGACGCAGGTCGACGTCGTCCTGCTGGACTTCTACCTTCCGGACACGCACGGCCTCACCGTCTGCCGCGCGCTGCGCGCCGGGGGACGGGACGTGGACGTCATCGCCGTGACGTCCGCGCGGGACCTCGCGGTGATCCGCACCGCCGTGGCGGTCGGCATCGTCCAGTACCTGCTGAAACCGTTCACCTTCGCGTCGCTGCGCGACAAGCTCGTCCGGTACGCGCGGTTCCGGGAGCAGGCGGTCGGCTCGGGGGAGGTCAGCGGGCAGGCGGACGTGGACGGGATGCTCGCCACGCTCCGCACCCCCGACCACCACGCGCTGCCCAAGGGGATGAGCGGGGAGACGCTCCAGGCCGTGACCGGCGTGCTGGAGTCCGCGGCCGACGGCCTGTCCGCCGCCGCTGCCGCCGATCTCACCGGCGTCTCCCGGGTCACCGCGCGCCGCTACCTGGAGTATCTGGCGGAGAACGGGCTGGCCGACCGCCGCCCCCACTACGGCCAGGTCGGCCGTCCCGAGGTGCGCTTCTATCCCCGTTAGACGGGGTACCTATGGACCGACAGTTGGAACGACATCGGGGGAGTTGTCGTGAACGACAAGCCTGGCAAGCCCGGGAAGCCCACGGGCAAGGCGGAGTCCGAACCGGAGCGCGAGAAGCGGCCGCGCCGCGGCGAGGAGGCCACGGGCAAGGGGGCGAAGCGCAAACCGGGCGACGCCGCGCGCAAGATGCGGGAGATGTACAAGGGCTAGACGGTCGCGTCGGGCGGGGGCGGCCCCGATGCTTGACGGCGGTTTGGGCTCCCATTTTGGGTCTATGTCGGCTTATGGGGCTAACGTCCAAAGGGAACGCGACGTCGAGGAGAACGAGGAGGCGTGCTTGTCCGACCGACGACACTCGGGCGGCTCCACCGAGGGGCTCTTCGACGCATGGAGGGTAGAGACGGACCACGGCACGGGCCCCTCCCGCTGAGCGGCCCGGAGACCCGGGGGCGGTAGCGATCGGCTTCGACGGCGATCGGTGACGGCCTCCGGGTCTTCGTCTGCCGAGTTGTGTTATCCAACTCACCGTCGGAGCCGATTGTGCTCTCCGGCCCGCCGAGCGGATACTGCCGAAGTGAGTTGGAAAACACAACGGAGGTGGGGTCCATGCGGGACGCGGTGATCGTGGAGGCGGTGCGCACGCCGCTGGGCAAGGGCAGGGCCGGCGGGTTCCTGCACGGCGACCACCCGGCCGACCTGCTCGCGCGGACGCTCGCGTCCCTCGTCGAGCGGGCGGGCATCGACCCGGGGACCGTGGACGACGTGATCGGCGGCGTGGTCACCCAGGCCGGCGACCAGGCGCTCAACATCACCCGCACGGCCGTCCTCGCCGCGGGATTTCCCGAGAGCGTCCCCGCCATGACGGTCGACCGGCAGTGCGGCTCGTCCCAGCAGGCCCTGCACATCGCGGCGCAGGGCGTGCAGAGCGGCGCCTACGACATCGCCATCGCGTGCGGGGTCGAGTCGATGTCGCGGGTGCCGATGGGGTCGAGCGTCCTGCCGGGCGGCGACCCGTTCGGGACGCTGCTCCCCGAGCGCTACCCGGGCGGGCTCGTCGGCCAGGGCATCAGCGCCGAGCTGATCGCCGCGCGCTGGGACCTGTCGCGGGAGGAGCTCGACGCCTACGCCGCCGAGTCCCACCGCCGCGCCGCCGAGGCGTGGAAGAACGGCGAGTTCGACCGGGAGGTCGCCTGGACGGGGCAGCGGGACGAGACCGTCCGCCCGGCGACGTCGCCGGAGATCCTCGCCGGCCTGAGGCCCGCCTACCGCGACGAGCGCATGGCCGAGCGGTTCCCCGAGATCGGCTGGAAGATCACCGCGGGCAACGCCTCCCCGGTCAACGACGGCGCCGCCGCCGTCCTGGTCATGGGCGCCGACGTCGCCGCGCGGCTCGGCCTGCGCCCGCGCGCCCGCTTCCACGCCTTCGCCGTGACCGGCGACGACCCGCTGCTGATGCTCACCGCGATCATCCCCGCGACCGCGAAGGTGCTGGAGCGCGGCGGCCTCACCCTGGACGACGTCGATCTGTTCGAGGTGAACGAGGCGTTCGCCCCGGTCGTCCTCGCGTGGGCGCGCGAGACCGGCGCCGACCTCGCGCGCGTCAACGTGCGCGGCGGCGCGATCGCGATCGGCCACCCGCTCGGCGCGAGCGGCGCCCGCCTCATGACGACCCTGCTGCACGCCCTGGAGGACCGCGGCGGCAGGTTCGGCCTCCAGACCATGTGCGAGGCGGGCGGACTGGCCAACGCCACCGTCGTGGAGCGGCTCTGACGGACGGTCCGGCCAGGTCCGGCGGCTAGGCTTCCCGGTATGCCGAAGGACGCCGATCCGCGCGAGTGCTCGATCGCCGACACGCTGGACCTGGTCGGCGAGCGATGGAGCCTGCTGGCGATCCGGGAGCTGAGCTACGGGGTGCGGCGCTTCGACCAGATCGTCCGCAACACCGGCGCGTCCCGCGACATCCTCACCGCCCGCCTCCGCAAGCTGGAGGCGGGCGGCGTCATCCGCCGCGAGCGCTACAGCGACCACCCGGTGCGCCACGAGTACCGCCTGACGCCCGCGGGCGTGGAGCTGTGCGACGTCCTGCTCGTGCTGATGGCCTGGGGAGACCGGCACCTGCACCCGGACGACCCGCCCGTCCGGTGGCGGCACTCCTGCGGCGAGACCGTCAGCCCCCAGGTCGTGTGCCGCCACTGCGGCAACGAGGCCCGCCAGGGCGCTCATTCCCCCACCGGCCGGGGCGCCCGCCCCTGACCCCGCCCGCGACGGCGGCGCAGCCAGTCGCCGATGCGGCCCGCGAGGACGCCGACCGTCCCGTCCAATGGTGAAGGTGACCATCTTCGTGAGCAGGTTGGTCAGCAGTCCGTTGAGATAGGCCCGCCGTCCCGAGACCCCGGCCGGTTCCGCCTCCCACGTCCTCGCGGTCAGCGGGCCGATGCGGGGCGTCTCTCGGCCGCGCGGGTCAGGGCGGTGGCGAGGCGGTCGCGGGCCTCGGTCTGGGCGGTGATGCGCGCGTCGAGGACGGCGAGGCGGTCCAGGGCGATCCGGAGCCCCTTCTCCGACGGGGGCGAGGCCGCCACGTCGCCGTCCAGGCAGACCGAGAACGCGCGCACGTCATCGAGGGTGAGGCCGACGGCGAGCAGCTCCCGGATGTTGCGGACCCGCACGGCCGCGCCCTCGTCGTAGATCCGGTACCCGTTGCCCGCCCGGCGGGACGCGATCAGGCCCGCCTGCTCGTAGTGCCGCAGCGCCCGCGGCGTCGTCCCGGTGATCCGCGCCAGCTCGCCGATCCGCACCGCCACCACCTCCGCCCCTCGTTCTACCAGGCGGCGGGCCCGCCGGCGCTCAGGCGACCACCGCGCCTCCGTCCACCGCGAGGACGGCTCCGGTGACGAACGAGGCGTCGGGCGAGGCCAGGCGCGTGATCGCCCACGCGACCTCCTCCGGCCGCCCGACGCGGCCGAGCGGGGTGTGCTCGATCTGCCACTGCCGGAGCGCCGCGAGGCGCTCGGCGGAGAGGCCCTGGTGCTCGCCCATCGGGGTGGCGATCGCTCCGGGCGCCACGGCGGCCACGCGGATGCCGCGCGGAGCGAGCTCCAGGGCCCAGCCGCGCGTGAGCGTCTCCAGCGCCGACTTCGTGGCGGCGTAGAACGCGTTGCCGGGCCAGCCCCGCTGCCCGACGGACGTGCTGACGTTGACGACGACCCCGCCGCCGTCGAGCGCGGGCAGCGCCGCCCGGGTCAGCAGGACGGGCGCCACCAGGTTCGTCGCGAGCTGCGGCGCGAGCGTCTCCGGGGCGAGGCTCTCCAGGGTCCCGCTCTGGACGATCGCCGCGTTGTTGACCAGCACGTCCAGCCGTCCGTGCGCGTCCGTCACCCTGCGCACGATCTCGGCGGCGGCGCCGTCGCCGGTGATGTCGGCGGCGAGCGGCTCGATGCCGGGATGCCCGTCCGCGGTCTCGGCCAGCGGGCCGGGCCGCCGCCCGACGGCCACCACGCGGGCGCCCTCGGCCGCGAACATGCGTGCCGTGGCGCGTCCGATCCCGGTTCCCGCGCCGGTGACCAGGACGACCCTGTTCTCCGAATTCGTCTCCATGCCCCGAGCCTGGAACCCTGCCGCCAACGGCAGGCTCAAGCCCGGCCGGCCCTTTCCAGGAGAAGGCGGGCGCCGGTTCGGGCGCGGGCGGCGGCGCTGGGGTCGCCCTGGATTCCGGCGACGACGATGGCGCCCTCGGCGAGCAGGTAGACGGGTTCGGCGGCGGACGCGTCGACCGGGGAGACCAGGGCCACGACCTGGTCGTGGAAGGCCCGCTTGTGGGCTCGCGCCGCGTCCGCGACCGCCGGGGAGGACGAGCCGAGCTCCCCGTGGGCGTTGACCCAGGCGCAGCCGCGGAAGCCGGGCTCGGCGAACCACGCGCCGAGCCAGTCGAACAGGGCGAGGACGCGCCGCCGGGGGTCGGGCTCCGCGTCCAGATGGGCGGCCAGGCTCGCGCGCCAGCGGCGGTCGCGGCGGTCCAGCATCGCGACGACGAGGGCCTCCTTCGTGGGGAAGAGCCGGTAGATGCGCTTGAGCGGCAGCCCGGACACGGTCCGCAGCTCGTCCATGCCCACCGCCTGGACGCCCTGCCGGTAGAAGAGGCGCTCGGCGACGTCCAGCAGGGCCTGGCGGTCCCGGTCCTGCTGCTCCTCGGTGATCGCGGCCGGCATGGGCGCTCCTGACTTGACGTTGAGAACGATCGTTCCCTACCTTAGCGGCAGAGATGGAGAACGCTCGTTCTCAACCCGAGGAGGCCGCCGTGACCGAGGACCGTCCGCCCTACCCGCCGTTCACCCTGGAGACCGCGAAGCAGAAGGTCCAGGCAGCCGAGGACGCGTGGAACACCCGCGACCCGCAGCGGGTGGCGCTCGCCTACACGCCCGACTCGGTCTGGCGGAACCGCGACCGGTTCGTCACCGGACGGGAGGAGATCATCGCCTTCCTGACCGCGAAGTGGGAGCGGGAGCTCGACTACGCGCTGCGCAAGAGCCTGTGGGGGTTCCGCGAGAACCGCATGGCCGTCCGGTTCCAGTACGAGTGGCACGACGCCGGCGGGCAGTGGTGGCGCAGCTACGGCAACGAACTGTGGGAGTTCGACGAGCGCGGCCTGATGCGGCGGCGGGAGGCGAGCATCAACGACGTCGCGATCGGCGAGGCCGACCGCCGCATCCGCGGCCCGCGCCCCGCCGACGAGCACGGCCTCGACATCCCGCTCCGGTAGCGGGCCGCGGTCAGCACTCGATGACGTTGACGGCGAGGCCGCCGCGCGAGGTCTCCTTGTACTTGTCGAGCATGTCGCGGCCCGTGTCGCGCATGGTCTTGATGGCCTTGTCGAGGGAGACGAAGTGGCGGCCGTCGCCGCGCAGGGAGATCCGGGCGGCGCTGATGGCCTTGACTGCGCCGACGGCGTTGCGCTCGATGCAGGGGACCTGGACCAGACCGCCGACGGGATCGCAGGTCAGGCCGAGGTTGTGCTCGATGCCGATCTCGGCGGCGTTCTCCACCTGCTCGGGGGTGCCGCCGAGGACCTCCGTGAGCCCGGCGGCGGCCATCGAGCAGGCCGACCCGACCTCGCCCTGGCAGCCGACCTCGGCCCCGGAGATGGAGGCGTTCTGCTTGAACAGTACGCCGATCGCCCCGGCGGTCAGCAGGAACCGCACCACGCCCTCGTCGTCGTGGCCCGGGATGAACCGGTCGTAGTAGTGCAGGACGGCCGGGATGATGCCCGCGGCGCCGTTGGTCGGGGCCGTGACGATGCGCCCGCCCGCCGCGTTCTCCTCGTTGACCGCCAGCGCGAACAGGGTGATCCAGTCCATCGCGTGGAGCGGGTCGGACGCCTCCTCCGCGGACAGCTGGCGGTGCAGCTGGGGAGCGCGGCGGCGCACCTTGAGCCCGCCCGGCAGGAGGCCCTCCCGGGTGCAGCCGCGGGTCACGCAGGCCCGCATGACCTGCCAGAGTTCGAGCAGGCCGTCGTGAATCTCGGCGGCGTCGCGGCCGAACGCCTTCTCGTTCTCCAGCATCAGCGCCGAGATCGACAGGCCCGTCTCCCGGCACCGCTCCAGCAGCTCGGCGGCCGTGTCGAAGGGGTGCGGCAGGACGGTGTCGTCGGGCTTGATGCGGTCGGCGCCGGTGGCGTTCTCGTCCAGGATGAACCCGCCGCCGACGGAGTAGTACACCTTCGCGCGCAGCTCCCCGCCGGAGGCGTCCAGAGCCGTGAAGCGCATCCCGTTGGGGTGGCCGGGCAGCGACTCCTTGCGCTCGAAGACCAGGTGCTCGTTGACCACGAACGGGATCTCGTGGTCGCCGAACAGCCGCAGGGCCCCGCGCTCGCGGATCGCGGCGAGCCGCTCGTCCACCCGGTCGACGTCGACGAGCTCGGGCTTGTCGCCCTCAAGACCGAGGATGACGGCCTTGTCGGAGCCGTGGCCCTTGCCGGTGAGGCCGAGCGACCCGTAGAGGGTGACGGCGACGGACGCCGTCTTCTCCAGCAGCCCGTCGCGCTGGAGCCCCCGGGCGAACCGGTGCGCCGCGGCCATCGGGCCCCCCGTGTGGGAGGACGACGGACCGATGCCGATCTTGAACAGGTCGAAAACGCTGATGGCCATAGCTACCTCGTTGTAGCCGCGCCCCCTCCCCCTTGACGGGGGTCCCGCAGGGGGAGAGGGCGCCGGAACGTCACAGGTTCGGGTACAGGGGGTGCTCGTCCGCCAGCGCCTTCACCCGCGCGGCGAGCGCGTCCCGGTCGAAGGACGGCTGCAGCGCCAGCGCGATCACGTCCGCGACCTCGGCGAAGTCCTCGGCGGTGAAGCCGCGGGTCGCGAGGGCCGGGGTGCCGATCCGCAGACCGGACGTCACCATCGGCGGGCGCGGGTCGTTCGGCACCGCGTTGCGGTTGACCGTGATGCCGATGTCGTGCAGGCGGTCCTCGGCGTCGCGCCCGGTGAGCTCGGAGTCCACCAGGTCGACCAGCACGAGGTGGACGTCCGTCCCGCCGGTCAGCACCTTGACGCCGGCCTTGGCGCAGTCCTCGGCGAGCAGGCGCTCGGCGAGCAGCTTCGCGCCCTCCACCGTCGCCGCCTGCCGGGCCCGGAACTCCTCCGACGCGGCGATCTTCAGGGCGACGGCCTTGGCGGCGATCACGTGCTCCAGCGGGCCGCCCTGCATGCCGGGGAACACCGCGGAGTTGATCTTCTTGCCGTACTCCTCGCGGGCGAGGATCAGCCCGCCTCGGGGACCGCCGAGCGTCTTGTGCGTCGTCGTCGTCACGATGTCGGCGTGCGGGACGGGCGAGGGGTGCAGCCCCGCCGCCACCAGGCCCGCGAAGTGCGCCATGTCGACCATGAGCAGCGCCCCGACCGAGTCGGCGATCCGCCGGAACGCGGCGAAGTCGAGCCGCCGCGGGTACGCCGACCAGCCCGCCACGATCATCTTCGGACGGTGCTCGGCCGCGAGCGAGGCCACCTCGTCCATGTCGACCAGGCCGTCCTCGGCGCGGACGTGGTACGGCACCACGTTCAGCACCTTGCCGGAGTAGTTCAGCCGCATCCCGTGCGTGAGATGCCCGCCGTGCGCGAGGTCGAGGCCGAGGATCGTGTCGCCGTGCTGGAGCAGCGCGAAGTACACCGCCGTGTTCGCCTGCGCCCCGCTGTGCGGCTGGACGTTCGCGTGCTCGGCGCCGAACAGCGCCTTGGCCCGGTCGATCGCGAGCTGCTCGGTGACGTCGACGAACTCGCAGCCGCCGTAGTACCGGCGGCCCGGGTACCCCTCGGCGTACTTGTTCGTCAGGACCGACCCCTGAGCCTCCAGCACCGAGACCGGCGCGAAGTTCTCCGACGCGATCATCTCCAGGGTGCCCTGCTGGCGGCGCAGCTCCGCGGCGACGGCCTCGGCGACCTCCGGATCGGCC
>NZ_JBEZJP010000365.1:0-8621 GCF_040653175.1 Actinomadura sp. NPDC048032 | reverse complement strand
GGGTCTCCGACCCGACGGTGATGGCGACCTGCCCCTTGAGGACGAACACGAACTGGTGCGGGTAGCGGTTGACGTGCCCGGGGTCGAGGCCGACGAGCTCCAGCAGCTCCTGCACGCGCCCGCGCCGCTCGCCCTTCGGCGCGACCTCCGGATGGACGGCGAACGGCTCCCCCACGATGTCGCCGACCGTCATCCGCGGGTTCAGCGAGGAGTAGGGGTCCTGCATGACCATCTGCACGCGGCGGCGCAGCGCCCGCAGCTCCGCCTTCGGCAGCGCGAAGATGTCGCGGCCGTCGAAGCGGACCGTCCCCGCGGTGGGGCGCTCGGCGGCGAGCAGCAGTTTGGCCAGCGTCGACTTCCCGCACCCGGACTCGCCGACGACGCCGAGGGTCTCGCCGCGCCGCAGCTCCAGGTCGACCCCGTCCACGGCCTTGATCTGGCCGATCGCGCGCTTGACCACGACGCCGCGGGTCACGGGGTAGTGCTTGACGAGCCCCTCGACCCGCAGGATCGGGTCCTCACTCGGCTCCGGCACGGTGCACCTCCTCGGCGAAGTGGCAGGCGGCCTCGTGCCCGGGGGCGACGGTGACGAGCGGCGGCCGCTCCGCCGCGCAGAGCGCCTCGGCGCGGGGGCAGCGCGGCTGGAACGGGCAGCCCGGCGGGAGCGCGGCCGGGTTCGGCGGCGCCCCCTTGATCGGGACGAGCGGGCCGCCGCGCCGGTCGAGCCGCGGCACCGAGGCCAGCAGGCCCCTCGTGTAGGGGTGGGCGGGCCGCGCGTACAGCTCCCGGGCGGGCGCCTGCTCGGCGACCGACCCCGCGTACATGACGACGATCCGGTCGGCGACGCCGGCGACGACGCCGAGGTCGTGGGTGATCAGCACCATGCCCATGCGCAGCTCGTCCTGCAGCCCGGCCAGGAGCCGCATGATCTGCGCCTGCACGGTGACGTCGAGGGCGGTGGTCGGCTCGTCGGCGATCAGCACGTCCGGCTCCAGCGCCAGCGCCATCGCGATCATGATGCGCTGCCGCATGCCGCCGGAGAACTGGTGCGGGTAGTCGCCGAGCCGCCTGGCGGCCGAGGGGATCCGCACCCGCTCCATCAGCTCCACGGCCTTGGCCGTGGACTCCCGGCGGCCGAGCCCCCGGTGCACCCGGAACATCTCGCGGAGCTGGTCGCCGACCGTGAAGACCGGGTTCAGCGCGGTCAGCGCGTCCTGGAAGATCATCGAGATGCGGTCGCCGCGGTAGGCGCGGCGCCGCCGCTCGGGCAGGCCGAGCAGCTCCTCGCCGCGCAGCCGGACCGAGCCGCGCTCGACGCGGGCGGGCGGGACGTCCAGGATGCCCATCACGGCCTGCGCCGCGACGCTCTTGCCCGATCCCGACTCGCCGAGGATCGCGAGCGTCTCCCCCTCGGCGAGGGTGTACGACAGCCCGTTCACCGCGTGCACGTCCTGGTCCCGCACGCGGAACCGGACGTGCAGGTCCTCGACGCTCAGGAGCGGCACCACCGGCTCCGGGGCGGGAACCGGGTCGTCCTTCAGGTCCGTGGTCATGTCTCGGCTCACCGCAGCTTGGGGTCGAGGGCGTCGCGGACGGCGTCGCCGAGCATCAGGAAGCTCAGCACCGTCGCCGACAGGAACAGCGCGGGGAAGATCAGCAGGTGCGGGTGGTCGACGAAGGAGTCCTTCGCCTGGTTGAGCTGGAGGCCCCAGGAGACCTCGGGGTACTGCAGGCCGACGCCGAGGAAGTCCAGCGTCGCCTCGCCGACGATCACGTGCCCCACGTTGAGGGTGGCCACCACGATCACCGGGGCGATCGCGTTCGGCAGGATGTGCCGGAGCATGATCCGCCGGTCGGACGCGCCGAGCAGCCGCGCCGCCTGCACGTAGTCGGCGTCGCGGACGGAGATGACCTGCCCCCGCATGATGCGGATCATCGTCGTCCAGCCGAGCAGGACCAGCACCAGCGTCATCGCCCACACGCCGTGCGAGGGGAACGCGACCAGGATCACGGTGGCGCCGAGCACGAACGGCAGCCCGAAGAAGACGTCGGTCAGCCGGGCGATCAGCGCGTCGACGATGCCGCCGTAGTACCCGGCGAGCAGCCCGAACAGCAGCGCGATCAGCAGCGCGAAGACGGTGACGGCGACGCCGATCAGCAGCGTCGGGCGGGCCCCGTGCACGACGTGCGCGTAGTAGTCGCAGCCCGCGAGGTCGGTGCCGAACCAGTGGTCGCCGGACGGCCCGAGCTTGGCGTCGTTGGCGTCGCAGCCCTCGTTGACGCCGGTGGAGGTGAACAGCCGCGGCGCCGCGGCCATGACCGTCACGAGCGCGAGGACCGCCGCCGATCCCCAGAAGAGCCAGCGGCGCCGCAGCTCGTGCCACGCGTCGTCCCACAGCGAGGCCCGGCCGATGGCCCCGCCGGCGACGGCGACCGCGGCGGCGCTCGTCCCCGGGGCCCCGGGACCGGGCGCCGGCTCCGGCTCCGCGCCCGGCGGCCCCGCGTCCGGCTGCTTGATGGTCATGCGCCCCTCACTCGTACCTGATCCGCGGGTCGAGCACCCCGTACAGCAGGTCCACGACCAGGTTGACCAGCAGGAAGATCAGCACCAGCAGGGTGACCGCGCCGACCACGACGGGCCCCTCCTTCAGCTGGATCGACTCGAACACCTGCCCGCCGATGCCCGGCAGGTTGAAGATGCCCTCGGTCACGACCGCGCCGGCCATCATGTTCCCGAAGTCGACGCCGAGATAGGTCACCACCGGGATCAGCGAGTTGCGCAGGGCGTGCCGGCCGACCACCCGCGCCCGCGACAGCCCCTTGGCGTTCGCCGTCCGCACGTAGTCGGCCCGCAGGTTCTCCGACAGGCTCGTGCGGGTCAGCCGCGCCACGTACGACAGGCCGAGGGAGCCGAGCACCATCCCGGGCAGCAGGTAGGACATCGGCCAGCCGTCGTCCGTCCCCGCCGTGGGGAAGATCTGCCAGTGCAGCCCGAACAGGAGCTGCGCGACGTAGCCGAGCACGAACACCGGCACCGCGATCACCAGCGTGGTCCCGCTGAGGACGAGGGTGTCGGCGAACCGGCCGCGGCGCAGCCCCGCCCAGATGCCGAGCAGGATCCCGACGACCAGCTCGAAGACCCAGGCGGTGAGGGCGAGCTGCGCCGTCACCGCCCAGCGCCCGCTGAGCATCTCCGACACGCTCTGGCCGGTGTAGTTCTCGCCCAGGTCGCCCTGGACGAGGCCCCACATGTACTTCGCGTACTGCACCAGCAGCGGGTCGTTCAGGTTGTAGCGGTCCCGGAGGACCTCCAGGACGTTCTCCGGGACCGGCTTGTCCCCGGCGAGCGCCTGGATCGGATCTCCCGGCAGTGCGAACACCATCGCGTAGATGAGCAGCGTGGTGCCGATGAAGACGGGGATCGCCTGCAGGAGCCGCCGGAGGACGTAGCGCCACATCGCCGGCTACTTCACCGTCACTTCGGTGGCGATCAGACCCGTCGAGAACGGGGTGATCGTGACGTTGTCCACCCGCTTGGAGCGGCCGCCCTCGCCCGCCCACGTCCACAGCGGGATCATCGGCATCTCGCGGATGGCGACGTCCTCGGCCTGGTTGTAGAGCGCGTTGGCCTGCTGCGGGTCCGGCGCCTTGTTGGCCTTGGCGATGAGGTCGTCGAACTCCGTGCTCTTCCAGCCCATGCGGTTGCCCGCCGAGCCCCACATGTTCTCCAGGTAGTTCTGCGGGCTCGGGTAGTCGGCCTCCCAGTTCTGCCGGTAGGGGCCCTTCTCCTTGCGGTCGCTCAGCAGGGAGAAGTAGTCGGACGCGGGGACCTGCCGGAACTGGATGTCCTTGATGCCGAGGTTGTCGCGCAGGGAGTTGGCGACGATCCGCATCCACTGGGCGTAGGTCGGCTGCGCGTTGGAGAAGTACAGCTCCAGCGTCCCGGAGAATCCGCCGGCCTTGTCGAACAGCTGCCGGGCCTTGGCCGGGTCATAGGTGCACAGCTCGCCGCAGGCGTTGGCGCGGTGCCCGGGAATGATCGACGGGATCAGCGAGTCGGCCGGGAAGTAGCTGCCGTTGAAGACCGCCTTGTTGACGCCCTGGCGGTCGATGGCCATCGAGATGGCCTTGCGCAGGTCGGGGTTGGCGAACCGCTTGTCGAACACCGGGAGGCCGAGGTAGTCGGTGGTGCTCATCTTCCGGGCCAGGAACCGGTCGCCGAGGAGCCGCTTGGCCTCGGGGACCTTGGCCGACGGGATGGTCTGCAGCACGTCGATCCGGCCCGCCCGCAGGTCGGTGTAGGCGGTGTCCGCGCTGGAGTAGCTCTTCCAGGTCACGCCCTTGTTCTTCGGCTTGCGCGTCCCGGTGTAGCCGGGGAACGCGACGAGCTTGACCTGCTTGTTGCGCTCCCAGTTCCCGTCCATCATGTACGGGCCGTTGCCGACCGGGTGGTCGTCGAACGCCTTGGGGTCCTTGAGCCCGGCCTTCGGCATCGGCGCGTACGCCGGGTAGGTCAGCAGCAGGGGGAACTGGCTGAACGGGTCGTTCAGCGTGACCTTGAGCGTGTTCTGGTCGACGACCTCGATACCGGAGAGCTTGTCGGCCTTCGGCTTCGCGTTCTCGCCCTCGGGGTTCAGGTCCGCGTACCCCTTGATGTACGAGAAGTAGTCGTTGGCGCCCATCGCGTTCGGCCCGTAGGCGGCGTGGTTCCACGCGTCGGCGAAGCTCTGCGCCGTCACCGGCTCGCCGTTGTGGAACTTCTGGCCCGCCCTGACCTTGATCGTCCAGACCTTCTGGTCGGCGGAGGTGACCGACTCGGCCGCCAGCGGGACGGCCTTGCCGTCCCGGGTCAGGTCCATCAGGTTGTCGAACAGCTCGGTGATCACGTCGAAGGCGTAGCTGCCGGTCGTGTTGGCGGGCATCAGGTGGTCCGGCTCGGAGTGGCCCACGGTGAACGTACCGTCGCTCGCCTTGGCGTCGTCCCCGCCGCAGGCCGACAGGCCGAGCGACGCGGCCAGCGCCACCGCCGCGAGACCCGCGACGTTCAAGCGGAGACCCCTTCCGGCACCCCTCAGGCTGGTCATGCTCCTCCTCGGCCGTGTCGTTCGGCGCACGGGCGCTTGGCCGCCCGCGGTCCTTGGAACGCTCGCAGCGTCGTACTCAGCCTGGCAGTTCGGATACGGCGCTGACGGAGTCGAAACCGGATCGAGACGAACTTGATCATTCGTTGACACGGGTCGGCGAGGGAGCAGAATGAAGCCTCGTCGCGGGAAGGAATCGGGGGCAGCGGTGGGCTTCGAGCAGGCGGGCGGGACGGCCGGCGGCACGGTGGACGGCACGGCGGAGGGCGGCACGGAAGGCGGCACCGGCGGTGACCGGGCCGGCGCCGAGGCGGCCGCGATCTGCGCCGACCTCATCAGGTTCGCCACCGTGAACCGGGGCGAGGGGGTGGCCGAGCCGGAGCGCCCGGCCGCCGAGCACGTGGCCGGGCTGCTGGACGAGGCGGGCGTCGAGACGACGGTCGTGGAGTCGGCGCCGGGCCGCGCGAGCGTGCTCGCCCGCGTCCCGGGCACCGACCCGTCCCATCCGGCGTTCCTGGTCCACGGCCACCTGGACGTGGTCCCCGCCGATCCGGCCGACTGGACCGTTCCGCCGTTCTCGGGCGAGGTGCGCGACGGATGCGTGTGGGGGCGCGGCGCCGTCGACATGAAGGGCAGCCTCGCGATGACGCTCGCGACCGTGCGGGCGCGGCTGCGCGAGGGGCGGCGCACGCGCGGCGACCTGGTCCTGGCCTTCCTGGCCGACGAGGAGTGCACCGGCGAGCACGGGTCCCGGTACGTGGCGCGCGAGCACCGCGGGTTCTTCGAGGGCTGCACGGAGGCGATCAGCGAGTCCGGAGGGTTCAGCGTGGACGCCGGCGGGGCGCGGATCTACCCGATCGCGACCGGCGAGCGCGGCACGACCTGGATGCGGCTGACGGCGCGCGGGACCGCCGGGCACGGCTCCAAGCCCGCGCCCGACAACCCGGTCGCCGAGATCGCTCACGCGGTCTCCCGGCTGGCCTCCCACCAGTGGCCGGTCCGGCTGACGCCGGGCGTGCGGGCGCTGCTGGACGGGCTCGCGGACGCCCTCGGCACGTCCATCGACCACGACCGCCTCGACGCGGAGGCGGCCCGGCTCGGCCGCGCCGGGCACCTGTTCGCCGGGACGATCCGCAACTCGGCGAACCCGACCCGGCTCGACGCCGGCTACAAGGTCAACGTCGTGCCGGGCACGGCGACCGCGCAGGTCGACGGCCGCTACCTGCCCGGCACGGGCGAGGAGTTCCTCGCCACGGTCGACCGGCTGCTCGGCCCGAAGGTGACCCGCGAGTTCATCAACCACGAGGAGGCCCCCGCCGCCGACCCGGCGGGCCCGACGTTCGCCGCGCTCGCGGGCGCGCTCCGCGCCGAGGACCCGCTCGCGCGTCCCGTCCCGTACGTGATGGCCGGGGGGACCGACGCGAAGTCGTTCCACCGCATCGGCATCACGAGCTTCGGCTTCGCGCCGTTGCTGCTCGGCCCCGAGCTCGACTACTTCGGGATGTTCCACGGCGTGGACGAGCGGGTCCCGCTGGACGGCCTCGCCTTCGGGACCCGCGTCCTGGACCGCTTCCTCGACACTCGTTAGAGAAGGCGGGGGGTCCCGGCGCGCGCAGCCACCGGAACCCCCGGGCCTCTCCCCCGTCACCGGGACTTCTGATAGCTCCGGAGCGAGTGGACCGCGAGCCCGACCGCGGCCGCGGTCAGCACGAGCAGCCATCCGCCGTGCGCCGCGACGGCGGACCAGTCGGGATCCTCGGCGAGCGCGCCGCGCGACGCGTCCAAGGCCCAGCTCACCGGGTTGCCCGCCGCGACGTGCCGCATCCAGGCCGGCATCAGGCTCTTCGCCATGAACGCCGACGACAGGAACGTCAGCGGGAGCAGCAGCATCACGTTCAGGCCGATGATCGTGTTGCGGTCGCGCACGAGCAGCGCGAGCGTGTTGGACAGCGCGGCGAGGACCACGCCGATCAGCACCGCCGCCGCGACCAGCACGGCGACGCCGCCGGGACCGCCGGGGTAGTGCGCGCCCGCCGCCCGGCCCAGCGCGATGATCACGAGCGACTGGAACGCCGTGCTGAGAGCCTGCTCGATGACGCCGGCGTTCGCGATCGCGCCGCGCCGCACCGGCGCGACGAGGAACCGGTCGAGGGTGCCGCGCTCGATCTCGTCCATGGTCGCCATCCCGGCGAACGAGTTCAGCGAGACCGCGTTCATGACCACCACGCCGGGGACGATGTAGTCGAGGTAGGACTGCGCGCCGAACCCGGGCAGCTCCGCCACCTTCCTGAACAGCTGGCCGAAGAGGAACAGCCAGATCATCGGCTGCGCCAGCGTCATGACGACGACGGCGGGACTGCGCACCAGCGCGGTCAGCCGGCGGTGCGTCATCCACCAGGTCCCGGTCACGAGCGCGGTCATCGGACGCCTCCGGCAGCGGTCTCGGCGGGGTCGGGTGCGTCGGCCCGCGCGAACCGCCGTCCGGCGTAGCGCAGGTACACGTCGTCCAGCGAGGGCCGCGCGACGGTCGCCGCCGCCGCGGGGACGCCCGCCTGGTCGAGGGCGGCGAGGACGGCGGGCACGGTCGACGCGCCGTCGTCGGCGCGGGCGCTCAGGCGCGGCCCGTCCAGGACGATCTCGCGCACGCCGGGCAGGCGGCCGAGGGCCTCCCGCACCGGCGGCTCGGGCGGCGCCTCCCGCCACTCCACGTGGACGGCGTCGCCGCGCAGCTCGCCCTTGAGGGAGTCGGGGGTGCCCTCCACCACGACGCGGCCGCGGTCGACGATCGCCAGCCGCCGGGCGAGCCGGTCGGCCTCCTCCAGGTAGTGGGTGGTCAGCAGGATCGCGAGCGCGTCGTCGCCCGCCAGCCGCGCGATCTCGGCCCACAGCGACGCGCGGGCCTCCGGGTCGAGGCCGGTGGTGGGCTCGTCCAGGAACAGCACCCGCGGCCGGTGGACGAGGCCGAGCGCGACGTCGAGGCGCCGCCGCATCCCGCCGGAGTAGGTCTTCACCGGCCTGTCCGCCGCGTCGTCCAGCCCGAACCGGGCGAGGAGCTCGGCCGCGCGGCCGCGCACCCGCGCCCCGCCCATCCCGTGGAGGCGGCCCTGCAGGACGAGGTTGTCGCGGCCGCTGGCCTCGGGGTCGGCGCCGGACCGCTGGGACACCACGCCGATGACGTGGCGGACCCTGTCGGGCCTGCGCAGCACGTCGTGCCCGGCCACGGCCGCGGAGCCCGCGTCCGGCCGGACCAGCGTGGTGAGGATCTTGACGGTGGTGGACTTGCCCGCCCCGTTGGGGCCGAGCAGCCCGAGGATCTCGCCCGGCCCGACCGTGATCGACAGGCCGTCCAGGGCCCGGACGTCGCCGGGGTAGTTCTTCACGAGGCCCTCGGCCTCGATGGCATGCGCCATGTTCTCCTCCGTGCCAGGAAACGTGCCGCACGAAGGGCCCCGGATAGGCTGGTGTCGCGTCACGCCGCCAGGGCCCGCCTCGCGCGGGTTCTCGGTGGTGGGTCCGGGCCCGGCGGCGGTGTTGCAGCAC
>NZ_JBEZJP010000364.1:0-8696 GCF_040653175.1 Actinomadura sp. NPDC048032 | reverse complement strand
CTCGCGGCGGACGGCAGCGACCTCTCGTCCTCGCCGTCCGGGTCCGCCCGGCGCGATGAAGCCCATCCAGGAGCTTTTCAAGGCCGTGCACGCCGGAGGCGTCTCGGAGGAGACCCTGGAGCTGGTGCACCTGCGGGTCAGCCAGATCAACGGCTGCAGCGCCTGCGTGGACGCCGGGGCGAAGACGGCGCGCAAGGCGGGGGTGACCGACGAGCGGCTGGCCACCGTCGCCGCCTGGAGGGAGGCCCCGTACTTCACCGAGGAGGAGCGCGCGGCGCTGGCGCTGGCCGAGGCCGCGACGCGGCTGGCCGACCGCGCCGACCCCGTGAGCGACGACGTCTGGGACGCCGCCGCCACCTACTTCGACGAGAAGGAGCTGGCCGCGATCGTCCTGATGATCGGCGTCACCAACCTGTTCAACCGGCTCAACGCCACGACCCGGCAGATCGCCGGCGCGTGGGGCTGAGCGCACCCGTCCGGCGACCCCCTCAACGAACCAGGAGAATCCCGTCATGAGCGACACGAAGAAGAGCACGAGCGCGGCGTCCGGCGAGAAGTTCGACGGCTTCACCGCCGAGGAGCGGGCCGCGATGAAGGAGCACGCCCAGGAGCTGAAGAAGGCCGCGCGCCGCAGCCCGGGCAAGGCCAAGGCCGACGGGGAGGGCGACGTCCTCGCCAAGATCGCCGAGATGGAGGACGCGGACCGCGCCATCGCCGAACGGGTGCACGAGATCGTCCGGGCCGCCGCACCGCATCTCGTGCCGAGGCTCTGGTACGGCCAGCCCGCGTACTCCAAGGACGGCAAGGTCCTCTGCTTCTTCCAGGCCAAGGCGAAGTTCAAGACGCGGTACGCGACCCTCGGGTTCAGCGACGTGGCGGCCCTCGACGACGGCGCCATGTGGCCGACCGCCTTCGCCCTGCCGGAGCTGACCGCCGAGGGCGAGGCGCGGATCGCCGACCTGGTGAAGCGGGCCGCGGGCTGAAGGCGCGGCGGGCTGCGCCCCGGGGGGCTCCCTGCTAGGGTGAATTTAGACCTAAACTCAGAGGGGGTTCCGACATGGCGCGCACGATCGTGGTCAGCGGCGGCGGCACCGGCATCGGCAGGGCGGTGGCGGCTCGCTTCGCGGCCGGCGGGGACCGGGTGGCCGTCGTCGGCCGCCGCGCCGCGGTGCTGGAGAAGGCGGCCGGGGAGATCGGCGGCACCGCGCTGCCGGCCGACCTGAGCGATCCGGACGGGGTCGAGCGGGTCCGCGCCGAGCTGGCCGAGCGCTTCGGATCGATCGACGTGCTGGTCCACGCCGCGGGCGGCAACGCCGAGTACCAGGGCGGCTCCGGCGGCGTCCTGGAGCGGTGGACGAGCAACTTCCGCACCAATGTCCTGACGTCGGTGCTGCCGACCGAGGCGCTCCGCGACCTGCTGAACCCGTCCGGGAGGGTCGTGTTCATCTCCTCGGTCGCGGCGCTGCGCGGCTCGGGCGGCACGTCCTACGGCCCGATGAAGGCGGCCCTGCACCCGTACGCGTTCGACCTCGCCGCCGCGCTCGGGCCGCGCGGCATCACGGTCAATGTGGTCGCCCCCGGGTTC
The DNA here is from genome assembly GCF_040653175.1 of Actinomadura sp. NPDC048032. Lineage (NCBI taxonomy): Bacteria > Bacillati > Actinomycetota > Actinomycetes > Streptosporangiales > Thermomonosporaceae > Actinomadura > Actinomadura sp. NPDC048032. The sequence continues at coordinate 7,111 of NZ_JBEZJP010000364.1, read as the reverse complement.
ATCGAGGACACCGAGTTCTTCGGCGGCTCCATGAACGACGAGCGCCGCGCGGCGCTCGTCGCGCAGACCCACACCGGGCGGGCCGGGACGCCGGGGGACGTCGCCGAGACCGTGCACTGGCTCGCCTCGCCCGGCGCCGGGCACGTCACCGCACAGATCGTCCAGGTCAACGGCGGTGCCGAGCGTGGCCGCTGAGCCGCCGCGCGACGGCGCCGACGCCATCCAGGACGCCTGGCGGCGCGAGCTGCCGGGCGTCCCGGTGGAGTCGATCGGGGTCGTCACCCGGATCTGGTGGGCCGCCAAGGTCTTCGGCGACGAGCGCCGCCGCCTCCTGGCGAGGCTGGGGGTGGACGTCGCGACGCTGGACCTGCTGTCCACCCTGCGCCGCTCCGGCCCGCCGTACCGGATGAGCCCGGGCGAGCTGGCCGACGCCTGCATGGTGACCCGCGGGGCGATCACCCAGCGCGTGGAGCGGGCCGCCGGAGCCGGGCTGGTCGAGCGGACCACCCCCGGGTCCGGGTACCACGCGCGCGCGGTCACCCTCACCCGGGAGGGCAACGCCCTGCTCGATCGCGTCGTCGCCGACCTCCTCGCCGCCGAGGACCGGCTCATCGGCCATCTCGCCCCCGACCGCCGCGAGCAGCTCGCCGACCTGCTGCGCGAGCTGCTCGCCGGGCTCGGCGGCCCGAGCCCGGCGAGCCAGGTCGGGGACTGACCCTCCGGGGCCCGGCCGGCCGGGGGTCCGCGCGGACGGTGTCAGGAGCCCGTGAGGACGACGAGCTCCCGCGTCGCCCGGGTCATCGCGACATAGCGGTCGACCGCGCCTTCGATGCCCTCGCCGAACCCGTCCGGGTCGACGAGCACGACCAGGTCGAACTCCAGCCCTTTGGCCAGCTCGGGGGTCAGCGACCGGACGCGGGGCCTTCCCGGGAACGCGGGGGCGCCGATGACGCAGGCGACCCCGTCGTCGTTCGCGTCGAGCCAGGCGTCGAGGACCCGGTCCAGGTCCGCGACCGGTCCCCGGACGACGGGGATGCCGGTGGCGCGGATCGAGGTCGGCACGTTGGCGTCCGGGAGCGCGGCCCGGATGACCGGCTCGGCCTCCGCCATGATCTCCTCCGGCGTCCGGTAGTTGATGCCGAGGGAGGCCAGCTCGATCCGGTCGAGCCCGACCCGTTCGAGCCGTTCCCGCCACGACTCGGTGAACCCGTGCCTGGCCTGCGCGCGGTCCCCGACGATGGTGAAGCTCCGCGACGGGCAGCGCAGCAGCAGCATCTGCCACTCCGCGTCGGTCAGCTCCTGCGCCTCGTCCACGACGACGTGCGCGAACGGGCCGGCGAGCAGGTCGGGGTCGGCGACGGCCAGCGCGCTCTCGTCGACGAGGGCGTCATGGAAGTCCTCGCCGCGCAGCATCGTCACGAGCCCCGTCCCGTACTCGTCGTCGGCCACCTCGGCGAGGTCGTCCACGACCCTCTCCCTGCGCTCGCGCTCGGCGGCGAGGGCGGCCTCGCGGCGGCGCCTGCGCAGCGAGGCCCCCGGGTCGCCGAGGCGCTGCCGCGCCGCGTCCAGGAGCGGCAGGTCCGACACCGTCCAGGCCTGGGCGTCCTCGCGCTGCAGCCTGCGGATCTCGTCCCTGCCGAGCCAGGGAGCGCACAAACGCAGGTAGGCGGGCACCGACCACAGGTCGCCGACGAGGTCGGCCGCCTCGATCAGCGGCCACGCCCGGTTGAAGGCGGTGCGCAGCCCCCGGTCCTGCCCGAGCGACCTGCGGAGCATCTCGGGCGACGCCGCCCCTTCGCCCTCGTCCACCCCCTCGTGCTTGTCCGCGAGGATCGTGAGCAGCTCCTCCCAGATCTGGTCGCGCGCCTCGTTGTGCGGCGTGCCGGGCTCCGGCGCCTGGAACGCCTCGGCCCAGTCGGCGGGGCTCAGCCAGACCTCGCCCCAGTGGGCGCTGACCTCCATGCCCTCGGTGGGCGGGTTCTCGTAGAACGCGACGGCCTTCTCGATCGCCTTCACCATGTCCGCGGACGACTTCAGGCGGGCCGCCTCCGGGTCGGTCTCGACGGCCGCGCCGGGCCCCTCGGCGACGAGGTCGCGCAGGGTGCAGATCTGCACGCCCTCCTCCCCGAGGCTGGGGAGCACGTCGGACACGTAGGCCAGGTAGGGCTGGTGCGGGCCGACGAACAGCACCCCGCCGCGGTGGTGGCCGAGGCGGGGGTCGGAGTAGAGGAGGTAGGCGGAGCGGTGCAGGGCGACGACCGTCTTGCCCGTCCCCGGTCCGCCGTCGACGACGAGGGCGCCGCGGGACCCCGCGCGGATGATCGCGTCCTGGTCGGCCTGGATGGTGCCGAGCACGTCGCGCATCCGGTCCGAGCGGTCGCTCCCCAGGCTCGCGATGAACGCGGACTGGTCGTCCAGCGCCGCGTGCCCCGCGAACCCCTCGGCGGTGAACACCTCGTCCCAGTAGTCGCTGATCCGGCCGCGGGTCCAGCGGTACCTGCGGCGGCTCGCCAGCCCCATCGGGTCGGCGTGGGTCGCCCCGAAGAACGGTTCGGCCGCGGGCGAGCGCCAGTCGAGCAGCAGCCGGCGGCCCTCGCCGTCGGTGAGCCCGAGCCGGCCGATGTACACGGGCTCGGAACCGTCCGCGGCGGCCATGTGCCCGAGGCAGAGGTCGAGCCCGAACCGGCGCAGCGTGCGCAGGCGGGCGGTCAGCCGGTGGATCTCCATGTCCCGGTCCATCGCGCCCTGGCCGATCCCCCCGGGCGCCCGGCGCTCGGCTTCGAGGCGGTCGGACAGGTCGGAGATCGTCTGGTCGAGGCACCGCGCGACGGCCGCGAAATGCCGCTCGTCACGCTCGATCAGCGCCGGGTCGGCCTTGGCGGACAGGCGCTCGGGGAGGTCGAACACGCTGGCGGTCAGAGGATTCACGTATCGGCTCCGGGTCGTGATCGCTGGTCGTGGCGGCGGGTTCCCGCGACCGCCGGGGAGCCGCCGGCGGACCGCCGTCCCCGCGCCACCGGCACGACGACGACGGCCCTGCGCTGCGCCCCCGGTCTCCGCAGGTTCCGGCCTCGGCGGACGATTCTGCGGCACGACCCGGGTCTTGCCGCAAGCCCCCCGGTGCGCTATACGTTGAGAGTGGAGGGGAGAGTCGCCCTACGCGCGCCCTCCATTCCCCCGGATTCCCGGCCCCACCTCAGACCATGTACTGGTCGTGACGGTGGTAGAGGTCGGCCCACTCCTGCTCGCTGAGCCGGCGCCCGCTCTTCACGATCTCCGCCAGCTCCTCGAAGTAGGCCTCGCGCGGAGCCCCCGGGGCGAACAGGACCAGCATCGAGGCCGCCCCGTGCGGATTGTCGAACGCGTGGATACCACCCGGCGGGACGAACAGGAAGTCGCCGGGCGAGGCGTCGACCCAGCGGTCCCCGTCGTAGAGCGCGACGGTGCCGGACAGGACGAAGAACGACTCCGACATCGTCTTGTGGAAGTGCGCGCCCGCGCCGCGCCCTGGCTCGGCACTCATGTCCCACCGGTAGAGCCCGTACTGGCCGCCGGTGGATGCGCCCGTGGCCAGGTAGTGCACCTCGGAGCGCGTGCCGATCAGCAGGTCGGGCGCGGAGCCGCCCTCCCGCATCCTGCCGCTGACCTCGCCCTCGTCTCCGTGGAAGAGCTCTTTCGGATACGACATTCCGGCCTCCTCTTCGAGTGTCCTCCCCATCGTGGCGGCCGGCCCTGACGTTCGCGCGCCGGTCAGTCCGCCAGGGCGGCGAACATGCCGGGCTCGTAGGAGCCGCCCTGGTTGCGCGCGATCACGCCGAGCCGGTTGGCCGCGTTGATCATCGCCACCAGGTAGACCAGCGCGGCGAGCTGGTCGTCGTCGTAGTGCTCGCGCGCCCGGGCCCACGTCTCGTCCGAGACGCCCTGGTGCGCGTCGGCGAGCCGGGTGCCCTCCTCGGCCAGCGCCAGCGCGGCCCGCTCGGCCTCGGTGAAGACGGTCGACTCGCGCCAGGCGGCGACCAGGTGCAGCCGGACCGCGCTCTCCCCGGCGGCCGCGGCCTCCTTGGTGTGGAGGTCCACGCACCAGCCGCAGCCGTTGATCTGGCTGGCGCGCAGCATCACCAGCTCCTGCAGGTCCCGGGGCAGCGACGACTGCTCGATCGCCACGCTGACGGCGGCGAACCGCCGGCCCACCCTGGCGGCGAACTCGTTGGTCATCAGGTTCAGACGGGGTTCCATGCCTTTGCTCCCAGCGTGTTGAGGTGCGCACCGCGCAGATCGTTCCCGCGGCGTCCTGACGATCATGGAGATGCCGGCGCCCCGCTCCGCGTGACAGCGCCGCCCTGTGACCTGCGCCACGTCCCGGCCTCCCGGGGCGGAGGGCGGGGCGGCCGGGTCGTTAGAGCCGGATGTGGCCGGGTAGCCGTATGCGGTGGCCGGAGGAGCCGGCGACTCGATCGACACCGAGGGGGCGGAGTTGACCACGCCGGAGGAGAACGCTCCGAAGACCGATGACACCGACCAGGCGGAGCCCGGCCAGGAACGCGGGAAGCGGCCTGACGTGCGCACCGAACTGGGCGCCGAGCTTGAGGACAAGATGGCGGAGAAGGGGCTGTCCCGGGACGACTTCTCCGAGTCCTGAGGCGGTCAAGTCGCCGGGGCCCCGCGGAATGACGGGCGGCCTCCTCCGAGCACTCCCCAGCCGCTACTCGGGCAGGGGCTGAAGGCTCAGGTCGCAGAGGCGGCAGCCCAGCATGCCGTTGTAGAGGGCGTGCTTCGGGCAGCGCTCAAGGTGTTCGGGGGGCGGCGGGACGGTCCAGTCGGGTCGTGGCGCCGGAGTCCGCACCGGGATGGGCGCGGGCCATCCGTCCACCATCGCGCGGTAACGGCTGAGGTAGTCGAGCGCGAAAGGAGGGTGGTAGGCGAGCAGGTCCCAGCCGTGCCGGGTCAGCGCCAGGTCGAGGACGCGCAGCAGGAACGCCTTCTCGGCCGGCCAGTTCGCCGTCCACGGAAGCTCGTTCAGATCGAACCCGTCCGTACCGCGGCCGAGGCGGTGCCCGTCCGCGAAGTACAGGACGAGATTGCTCTCCCAAGCGGATCCCGCGAGGGCGCACCCGGCGAGGGTGAGCACGTCGAAGAAGACGTCCGTCCCGCCGTTGGACAGGTGCAGATCACCCTCGGACGTCCCGAGGGCTTCGAAGGTGTTGCTCACGCCTCGTCACCTGTCTCCCCGGGCGGACCGGACGGTCTCGGCCGTTCCGGCGTCCTGCGGATGGTGGTCGAAACGGGCGGGCCACCACACCTTGGGGCCGATCATACGGACGAGCGCCGGAACCAGCAGGGACCGGACCACGAGCGTGTCCAGCAGCACGCCGAACGCGACGATGAACGCGATCTGCGCCAGGAAGGACAGCGGGATGACGACGAGGGCGGCGAACGTGGCGGCCAGCACGACCCCCGCCGAGGTGATGACGCCGCCGGTCGCCGTCAGGCCGCGCAGGACGCCCTCCCGCACGCCCCAGCGCCGCGTCTCCTCCCGGACCCGCGACATCAGGAAGATGTTGTAGTCGACGCCGAGCGCGACCAGGAACACGAAACCGTAGAGCGGCACGGAGGCGTCCAGGCCGGTGAAGCCGAACAGGTGGCGGAACACCAGGGCCGCGACGCCGAGCGTGGCGACGTAGTTCAGCGCGACGGTCGCGATGAGCAGGACGGGCAGCGGCAGCGAGCGCAGCAGCACCACGAGGATGACCAGGATGATCGCCAGGACGACCGGGATGATGAGGGTCCGGTCGTGGGCGGCGGTCTGCTGGGTGTCGTACTGCTGCGCGGTGTAGCCGCCGACCAGCGCGTCCGCCCCAGGGACGCCGTGCACCGCGGCGCGCAGGCGCTTGAGGGTGGCCTTCGCGGCGTCGCTGTCGGCGGCCGCCTTCAGCGTCGCGTCGATCCGGATCCGCCCGTCCACGATCTTCGGCGGCCCGCCGGGCCGGCCCGACGCGCCGACGGGCGCGGCGTCCGCGACGCCCTCGGTGCGGGCGGCGGCGTCGGTCACGGCCCTGGCCTGCGCCGCGTCGGCGATGATGATCGCCGGCTGGCCGGACCCGCCGGGGAAGTGCTGGGAGAGCGTGCGCTGCGCGGCGACGGAGGGCGCGTCGTTGATGAACGTCTCGTCCAGCGGGACGCCGTGGGCGCGCAGCCCCGGCGCGAACGCGGCGCAGGCGATGAGGGCGATGCCCGTCCCGGCGACGACGCGGCGCGGGTGCAGGTCGACGAGGCGCGCGACGCGGGCCCACAGCCCCCTCCCCCCGTGGGCGCCTTCGGCCGGGGGCCTGGGCTTGGCGGGCCAGAACGCGACCCGTCCGAGCACGACGAGGACCGCGGGGAGGAACGTCAGCGCGCTGAGGACGGCGCAGGCGATGCCGATCGCGCCGACGGGCCCGAGGGCCCGGTTGTTGGTGAGGTTGCTGAGCAGCAGCGCGAGCAGTCCGAGCGCGACGGTGGCGCCGCTGGCGACGATGGCGCCGAACGATCCGCGCACGGCCGCCCGGCCGGCGGCGAAGCGGTCCCGGCCCGCCGCCGCCTCCTCCCGGAAGCGGGCCGCCAGCAGCAGCGCGTAGTCGGTGGCGGCGCCGATGACCAGGATCGACAGGATGCCCTGGACCTGGCCGTCGACTCTGACGATGTCGTTCTTGGCGAGCGCGTAGACCACCGCGCACGCCAGGCCCAGCGCGAACACCGCCCCGAGGATGATCACCAGCGGGAGCAGCAGGCTGCGGTACACGAGCAGCAGGATGAGCAGGACGGCGACGAGCGCGACGCCCAGCAGCAGCCCGTCGATCCCGGCGAACGCGTCCGACAGGTCGGCCTGGGTGGCGGCCGGCCCGCTGATCTGCGCCTTCGTCCCGGGGACGGTCTTCGCCGCCGCCCGGACCTCGTCCAGCACGGCCGGCAGTTCGTCGCCGAGGTCGGGTCTGAGGGGGACGACGCCCTCCAGCGCCCGGCCGTCGTCCGAGCGCAGGGCGGGCGACGGGCGAGATCGTCGTCCTGGCGGTGGTCGACACCGGCCGGAAGGCGCCGGCGGTGGTGTTCACGTCGATGCCGAACACGAACCGCA